>JAIPFO010000027.1 GCA_021736565.1 Phycisphaerae bacterium
CGCAAGATCGCGTATGGCGATATATTTCGTTTGACCCGCAGGATAAATCGGATGTTTTGGTGAAAACTGAAAAGAAGCGATTTCGCAATGTGGCACTGCCTGTTGGATTGGAAAAGTGGTCCATGCCTGACTTTGATGACAGCGCATGGGAACGTGGGAGATCGCCGCTTGGCAAGGGTGACTGGCCGCTTGGTTATTTCAAGGATGTCAACGTTAAGACCCGGTCGGATTGGGGTCGCGGGGAGTTTCTGCTCATGCGGAGCACCTTTGAGATCGACAACCTGGATTATGAATCATTTCGCATCATGATGCTGGCGCGTCAGGGGTATGATATCTACCTGAATGGTCACAATATCTACACCTATATCTGGTGGAAAGATTCGCCCCATTACCGGCCTCTTGACCTGACGCGTGAGAACGCCCGTTATCTTAAGAAAGGTGTTAATGTATTGGCAGTCTATGCCAATGTAGAATATGACCAACGCGCACAGGTTCCGTGTGCGGCCATTGACCTGTGGGTCGAGGGGATCACCCAAGAGGCTAAGGCCTATATCAGTAGTGAGGCGTATATCAAGCGCCACGTGGATAAGAAATTGAGCCGGGTGTTTACGCCCCGGGAAAAGTCGATACTCAAAGGCTGCTCCAATGCCGGTTATCACTATATGGGCAGTGCCAAGACGATGGGTCAGATCGGCAAGGCCTTTGCTGAGGCGATTCAGCAGATGGGGACGAAGTAAGTCACCAGTCCCACACCCTGTAGGTGCCGGCGAGAAGTTTAACATCATTTTACCCCGATACAAGGAAAAAGAAGACGCCCGCGTCCTCAGTCTTTATGTCGCCTGTTTTCCGCCATTCAAGGGCTGGTTTCAGGTGTCAGAATGGACGTTTGACGTGGGCGGCAAAGAAAGATCAATTATGAAGAATATGAAGAATATGAAGAAGTACCTGTTTGTTGCCAGTTTAGCGGTTATTGTGCATGGCGCACTGGTGAGCGGGGCTCTCATCGCCTCTGAGTATTATACGGAGCCGCAGGTTTACAGTAATCGGCCCCATCCTAATTACGAGAAGGCCTTTGACGGCAGCATTGGGGCGACCGGCATCGAAACGCGTATTTACAAGGGTGGTGCGATTACCGTAGAAAATATGCAGCCTGGTACACCGGCCGACGGTAAGTTTAGCAAAGGTGATGTCCTTGTGGGTGTTAACGGTGTGCTGCTCAAGGGTAAGAATCCTTATGTGATACTGGGGACGGCACTTTGTGAGGCTGAGGCCACAGACGGGCAGATGGTTTTTGATGTCAATCCGGGGAAAGAGGGTAACGTTAAAAAGGTCGCCATCACGATCCCGGTGATGGGGGCCTACAGCAGGACCTTTCCATTAAATTGTTCAAAATCGACCAAGATAATCCAGCAGGCGGCCGAGTTTTATTCGGCTAAGAAATTGGGAGCGCACGGTATCTATAACGCCATGACCTGTCTGTTTTTGCTGTCAACCGGTGATGATCAGTATGTCCCGCGTGTCAAAGCGTATTTTTACCAGTTCCTGACGAAGGAGGGTAAGGTCAAAGGTCTCGGTCAGATGACATGGGACAATGGGTATAACGGCATTGCCTGCGGCGAATATTATTTGCGTACTGGTGATAAGGCTGTCCTTCCGATTTTGCAGTACTATTGTGATGATGCCAGGGATCGCCAGTATTGGGGCAAGGGCTGGGGGCATTGGGGCCAGGGGATGAACCCTGCCTATGAGGGGGCCGGCGGTTTGATGAATGCCGCGGGCAACCAGGTTTTGACCACGCTGCTGATGGGCAAGATGTGCGGTGTCGATGTGGATGAAAAGACCCTGCTGGGGGCATTGAAGTACTGGTATATTTTTGTTGGGCATGGCACGATCCCTGTTTCTGATACCCGCAACTGGTTTATTTTAAGATCGGCGGGTCGGGACGGGGCCACGACCGCGACCATGCAGATCGCTTCGGGCGCACGGGGCGATGTCTCGATCTACAAGCAGGCCAAAGAATACCTGGCGATGTCGGCGACGACCAGCTGGCCGGAAATGAATTACGAATTCGAGGCGATGTGGCACGGTATCGGCTGTGCGCACCTGCTCGAGTATGATCCGGCACTGTATCACAAGACCAATGAGCGTTTAAAATGGTGGTACACACTGAGCCGTCAGCCCTCCGGGGGCTTTGTGCCGGGCGGTCTGATCGTCCAAACCAAGGATCCTGTTGCCGCGGGTGTTTCGATGGGGCTGGTTTATACCGCACCGCTGAAGACATTGTGTATTACCGGTGCGCCGCGTTCGAGGTATGCCAAAGACTTCAAACTGCCCGAGCGTCTCTGGGGTACTGATGCTGACAGGGCTTTTCTGTCATCCAAACACAACCGGGATTTCTACAAGTATGGCAAGGATGAAGAGATCCATATTCCCTTTCGGGAGTTACCCGTCGGTCTTGGGGCCAAGAATACGTCACAACTGCCGCTGAATACCCTGCTCAAAAATGCCCGTCATGCCCGTTATTCCATTCGAGTGGCCGCCGCCAAATCGCTGCGAAGTAACAACAACTTTGGCGAACTGGAAAAGCTGCTATGTGATCCGGACCCGCGTTTGCGCCGGGCCGGGCTGGATGGCATTGTTGATTATAAGCCGTGGTGCGGCTCGCTCGCTTTGGGGGGCAGCGCACTTAAGACTAAAGAGTATACACCGGCGATGACCCGGTCGATCACACAGATCCTTGCCAATCGCAAAGAGGCGTGGTATGTGGCCGACGGGGCGATGCTGGCGTTGTACAATGCACCGGTGGATGTGATCAGGCAGAATATACCGAACATTCTGCCCTGGACAAACAATAACAGTTGGTGGTTGCGTGAATCGTCGTTCATGGCATTGATGGGGCTTCAAAAAGATGATGGTCTGTTTTGTAAGGTCCTGCCGAAACTCATCGATATGTATGTCAATGAGTATTACGCCAATCCGAACATCAACATGAGACGCTTGCTCACCCAGGCATTACAGCAGAAGGGGAATACCAGCCGGGCGGGCAAAATGATCATCGCCGGTTTCGTGCGTGCGACACTTGAGAGCAAGGTTCTGCCGGATGTCGGTGAGAATAAACGTTCCAGCGAGGGCGCCTATAACGTTATCCAGGCCGCGGTGACGGCCAGTAAACATGCCCCGGAGGCTGCCGCGGATATCGCCGAAGCACTGGCCCGTGGCGGCCGGCTGGCGGGAATGGATACCGAAAATCTCATGTCGCTGCTGAGCGTGGCAGACGGCCATGTCTCCGACCGGTTTGTCGGATTGTACCCGGCGATCAAAACACAAACGCCGCAAAATGAAAAGCGGTTGGCCAATGTGCTGTATAATGATTTTCGTCCGGAGCTGATCAAACGCCTCAAAGCGGATGACAAGAAGGATGAAAACAAACTGATCGATATGATTATCGATCTGACCCGGCTGAAGAAACCGATCACCGGTTGGCAGGCCATTGGAACACCCGCACCGGCAGAACGGATCTGGCGGTACAGGTCCTTCGATCCGATCGCCAAGGAGAAAATCCATCCTCGAATCGGTCCTCCCAAGCGATTGCGAGAAGTGACGCTTCCGGCCGGCATGGATAACTGGTATGTGCCCGAGTTCGATGACAGCAAGTGGAACAGCGGGAAAACCCCGATCGGCAAGGGTGAATTTAAGGCCCACGGCCACGGTACCGGCTGGACATACAGGCCCAAGTTCTTCTATAAGAATAAATCTGACTGGGGCGCGGGTGAGTTCCTCGTCATGCGAAACACCTTTGAGGTCAGCGACCTGGATTATGACTATTTTCGGATCAACATCTTGTCGGACCAGGGGTATCATATCTATCTCAACGGCCATAAGATCCATACCTATATCTGGTTCGAGCATTATCCTAAGTATAAAAAGATCATGCTGACTCCGCGTGAATTAAAATATTTGAAGAAAGGCAAAAACACGCTGGCGGTCTTTGGTGTTGTGCGGTTTGAACAGGATAAGAAAACCAATGAGTACCACCCGGTCGGGCAGGTGGATATAACGATCGAAGGATTGAAGAAGCGTGATTTACTGGGTAATAGCGGTCGCGTCAGCTCAAGGGCGTTATGGGATGACCCGTCTTACAAGAAAGATATCCCGGCGACACAGGCGGTCTCTCGTCCGGTGAGTACCGGTTGGCCCCTGTGGATGAAACACCACGAGGACCGGAAGGCGTGGTTCAAGGATCGCAAGGTCGATCTGTTGATGGTGGGCGATTCGATCGTCTTTCGGTGGGGGCGTAACGGTAAGAAGGTGTGGGATGAATATTACGCCAAGCGGAACGGCTGCAATATCGGTTCCAGCGGCGACCAGACCCAGCACATGCTGTGGCATTTTCAAAATGGCGGCCTGGAAGGCGCGAATCCGAAACTGGTTCTGGTGATGATCGGTACCAACAACCGGGGGGCCCCTGAGAAGAAGGGGGCAGATACCGCGTACGGCATTCTGGCACTCCTGAAGGAAATTCGCATGCAGCTTCCGAACTCGAAGATCCTGCTGATGGGGATCTTCCCACGTGGCTGGACACCGACGGACGTTGGGAGGCTGCGTAACGAAGAGATCAATAAGATCATTCGCACGTATGCCGACAATGAAATCGTCTACTGGCTGGACATTGGAGACGTCTTTCTGGACGAGAAGGGGGGGCTGGTCAAGGAGCTCATGCCGGACGGTCTGCACCCCGGCGAGAAGGGATTCCGCGTGTGGGCCGAAGCCATGGAGCCCACGATCAAGAAATTGTTGAAAGAGTGACGCCCGGCAAACGGCTTATGCCGTGGGTATCAAGAGTAGCCGTTCCAGGGATCGCCCCCCACGAAGGTTCTGGGGCTGGAGGCTGAAAACGTTTTTATTATTAGAAGTTGAACAATAGGCCCAAGTGCCTGGAAGAGTATTAAACTTTTGCATCATTTTTAGAAAGAGAGTCACCATGAAGAATATTTTTTCCTGTATGTCATGTCAATGTGTTTTGTTGTTTGTTGTCGCAGTTTTATTTCGGGACGCCTACGCGAACGAACCGGTCGTCGTTGATCTTGACGCCGAGTACACCAACGAGTTCTATATCATTCAAAATCAGCGCACACCTCATGAAAACAGCCCCCTGCCCTGGCAGGCCTACCGGGCAGAGTCGCTCACGCTCAAATCGGACCGGGATGCCACCGATGTGATCCTGCGTCGTACCGAGGTGCTCATCGCGCATATTCACACCTTACCGGGTGCGCCGGACCTGAAAGACCTTCAGGGACGTTTGGGGCAACTTGGCGCTCGTGTTAAAAAGACAGACGTCAAGGACATTGCTGGGCGGTTGGACCTGTTCAAGGCGATCGCCACTGTCCGTCGGGAGGTCACACTGAGTAATCCATTGCTGGATTTTTCGAAGATTCTCCTGGTCAAGAGCCGCCTGTCCCGCGAACATCACTGCTGTGATCAATATTTCGGCAAGGGTTACTCGCCCGGTGGCAGTGTTTACGTTCTTTCCGATGCTTTTGGAGCCCAGCCAAAGCTGGATGACCTGCTGACCGATGCGGTTGTGGAGAATGGCCGTCTCAAAGGGCAGAAGCTCCAGGGGGCGTTCCTGAGTCCGGAGCTGTCATTTGACAGCAAGGAAATTCTTTTTGCCTCTACCCAGTGCCAAGGCGACGCGTGGTCGCCTGAGAGCAGTTTTCACATTTTTCGCATGAATGTTGACGGGACCGGCCTGACGCAGTTAAACGATGGGAGTTGGAACGAGTTTGACCCCTGCTGGCTGCCCAACGGGCGTATTGTCTTTATCAGCGAACGGCGTGGGGGATTCGGCCGCTGTCATCCCCGGCCGGTTCCGACCTATACACTCTTTTCGATGAACCGTGATGGCGGCGATATTGTTCCGCTGAGCTACCATGAAACAAACGAATGGAATCCGAGCATTAACAATAACGGAATGATCGTCTATACGCGATGGGACTATATTGACCGTGGTGACTGTATCGCCCACCATCCATGGATCACTTTTCCCGATGGCCGTGACCCCCGGGCGATTCATGGCAATTATCCTTCCGACCGAAGGGCTCGTCCCGACACCGAGATGAGTATTCGCGCGATTCCCGGTTCACCCCTGTACGTGGCGACCGCCTCGCCGCACCATGGCAGGTCGTTTGGTTCGCTGGTGGTTTTCGATCCCCGGGTCGAGGATGACGGGGCCATGTCGCCGCTGAAGCGGCTCACGCCGTATATCCCCTTTCCGGAAGTGGAGAGCGGGGGGAAGGGGACTTATGGGACCGCCTGGCCCCTGAGCGAAGATTATTTTCTTTGTGTCTGTGCGCCGGAGCAGGTATTTCCCCGGCCAGGCGATCAGGCGAGCAATCGCCGGGGCCGCAAGCAAGTTACATACGGGGTTTACCTTCTGGACAGTTTTGGTAATCGTGAATTACTCTACCGCGACCCCGGGCTTCACGCGGTTGATCCGATCCCGTTTCGCCCCCGCCCGGTCCCGCCGGTGATTCCTCATGCCACTGACGTTGGCCTCCCTGAGGTCGTCCACGTTGCCCCGGCCCCAATGCCAGAGAACGCAACCGGGACCCTGCTGTGCATGAATGTCTATGACAGCCGTAAGCCCTGGCCCCAGGGGGCAAAAATTAAGGCTTTGCGTATTATCCAGGTCTATCCCAAGGGGACCTATCCGGTCAATGACCCCGATATAGGGATCGGCAGTGAGAGTCTCGCCCGGGGTGTCCTGGGCGAAGTGCCTGTCGAAGAGGATGGGAGTGTTCGATTTACGGTTCCGGCGGGTAAGCCGATCTATTTTCAGGCGATCGATGCCAATGGGATGGCGATCCAGTCGATGCAGTCGGCCACTTATGTCCACCCGGGTGAAAGCCTGACCTGCCAGGGCTGTCATGAGCCCAGGCACCGGGCCAGTAGTCGTCCGAAACACCTGGCCACGGCGGCCCGGAACAAGGCTCGGGATCTCACCCCCGGCCCTTCCGGTTCGGACCCTTTAACCTTCCCGCGTCTGGTCCAGCCGGTACTTGACCGGAAATGCGTTTCTTGTCATGCCAAAGAAAAGAAGGCTCCTGACCTGAGTGGTCAAATGGCAACCTGGGATCGTCCGGGTTATGGGGGTGGCAAAAAGTCATGGAGTGCATCTTACATCGCATTGACCACGGGCAATTACACCGAGGATAGCCCAAAGAAAGGCTTTACCTTTGCTTTCAGTGCGCGACCGCCGGAGCGTACGCCGACCCGGACGACTCCGGGGGAGTTCGGGGCGCGTGCCTCGACGCTTTACCAGATGCTCAGCAAGGGTCATCACGATGTGAAACTGACGCCCGATGAGCTCCAACGGATTGTCTTGTGGCTGGATTGTAACAGTAATTTTTACGGTGCCTATCACGATCTGGACAAACAGGCTGATGGCGAAGTTGTCCGGCCCCTGATCGAATAGTGTTTATCCATGTTGCCGCAGGGCGTTTAGGATGCATCGTGATTATTTGACGGGCTTTCGAGGTTCTCTATGAAAGTCTCTCTATTCAAATCAGTATGCAAGTGCCCTGCGGCACAAGGCATGTGGGTGTAAAAAAAATGCGAAAATCAACTATTATGGAGAGGCGTTCATTTCTCAGAGAGACGCTTGCTTCTGGTGTGTCCTTACTTTTTGCCCCGGCTGTACTTGGCAAAGCCGTTTCAGGGCAAAGTAAAAAACCCAATATCATTTTCTTTTTTGTCGATGATATGGGCTGGCAGGATACCGCCGAGCCATTCCATACATCGCGAACGGCGCTTAATGACCGCTATTGTACCCCCCATATGGAACGCCTTGCTGCTGACGGCATGAAATTTACGCAGGCCTATGCTTGTGCCCTCTGCTCGCCTTCTCGTATCAGTCTTATGACCGGTCTTAACGCTGCCCGCCACAGGGTGACCAACTGGACGCTTCGAAAGGACAAGTCTCCGGACAAAAGCCATGCGACGGTAGAGCCGCCGAAGTGGAATCTTAACGGATTGAGCCAGGAGGCGGGTGTATCGCGTACTTATGTCGCAACGACCTTGCCGGCGCTGCTCGGAAAAGAAGGGTACTGGACGATTCATGCAGGTAAGGCCCACTTTGCCGCCGATGGGATTCCGTCTGAGGATCCGTGTAAGCTGGGGTTTGACGTCAATATCGCCGGGCACTGCGCCGGTGGCCCTGGCAGCTACTATGGCAAGAACAACTTTAGCGCCGCCTGGCGAAATGCTGACCGGATCTGGGATGTGCCGGGGCTGGAGAAATATCATGGGAAAGATATCTATCTTACAGAGGCTCTGACCCTTGAAGCGACAGAGGCCGTCAGCCAGGCGGTTAAAGGCGACAAGCCGTTTTATCTATATATGTCACACTATGCGGTCCATGCGCCATGGGAAGCGGATCCGCGGTTTATCGATAAATATCGGAAACAAGGTTTCAAGGGGCGTTATGATGCAATTTACGCCTCAATGATCGAAGGTATGGATAAATCGCTGGGTGATATCATGACGCATGTGAAAAAGCTTGGTATTGAGGACAATACGATCGTCGTGTTTATGACCGATAATGGATGTCCAAGTCAGCTACCGCGCAACCTGCCGTTGCGCGGGCATAAGATCAGGCCTTACGAAGGGGGCGTGCGCGTGCCGTTGATCGTAAAATGGCCGGGTGTCGTTAAGCCAAAGACCGTATGTAACGATGACTACGTCATTATTGAAGACATTTTTCCAACTTTTCTGGAGATGGCCGGGTGCCGGGCATTTAAACAGGCCGATGGCGCTATGGACGGCATAAGCTTTGTACCATTGCTCAAGGGGAAAAGCGGGCTATCCAAAGACCGTCCGATATTCTGGCATTTTCCGCATACGTACGGTCAGACCCCATACAGTTCAGTAAGAAAAAATGACTGGAAGCTGATTTATCATCATGCCCAGAAGAAGATAGAGCTGTTCAACCTGGCAGACGATATCAGTGAGACCCAGGACCTTTCCAAAACGAAGCCCCGGAAAGTTGAGGTGCTGGCAAAGATTTTGAGCGACTTCCTCCGCCAGTCTGGCGCGCTGATGCCGATCGACAAGCGAACGAAGAAGGCATTTCCGTATCCTGATCAAGTAATAACAGCAGGGCATGTGAGATAGATCGTTTATTTTTTCAATTCCGGGCGTTCCGCCTTCGGCGGACTGGGCTTGCCTGGGCAGGGCTAAGTTATATTGTACCTTGAAAGGACAGAATTATGTTTTGTAAATGTTTACACAGGCTGTCGAATATCTGTGAAGTAAAATGTCATATCAACGGAACGGTTTTGTTTGTTTTATTAGTGGTCATGGCGGGATCTTATGTTTCAGGTGAGACGGTTTCTGCCCCGGAGCCTTATGGTGTTGTGCCTACTGCTCATCAGCTCACCTGGCATGAAATGGAATATTATGGACTGATACATTATGGATTAAATACTTATACCGGCCAGGAGTGGGGCTACGGTGATGTGTCGCCGGATGTTTTTAAGCCCACCGATCTCAATACCGACCAGTGGGCCCGTGCGGCCAGGGCAGGGGGGATGGCCGGCTTGATACTCGTGGCGAAGCACCATGACGGTTTTTGCCTGTGGCCGTCAAAGACCACCGAATATACCATCGCGGCCACCTCCTGGAAAGACGGTAAAGGCGATGTGCTTGGCGATCTGTCGAGGTCATGTAAAAAATATGGTTTAAAGCTGGGAGTTTATATTTCGCCCTGGGACAGAAACCATGCCGAATATGGCCGTGATCAATATATTAAAGATTATCACGAACAGTGGCGAGAAGTATTGACTCATTATGGCCCGGTATTTGAAGTCTGGTTTGACGGGGCCAATGGCGGTACCGGTTATTACGGGGGGGCACGCCAGCGGCGTTCAATTTCTAAGGACTATTATCAATTTGATAAAGTATTTAAGCTGATCAAATCGCTGCAGCCGCAAGCGGTCTTTTTTAACGGCAGTGATGTCGATGGCGTTCGATGGGTCGGCAATGAAACCGGCGTTGCCGGTGAGACCAACTGGTCCACTTTTAATCTCAATGAAACGTCCGACCAAAAAATAAGGCCAACCGGAATCAAAGGGGGAAAATTCTGGTTGCCGGCTGAAGCCGATACAACAATTCTTTACCCCAAAAAATGGTTTTACCGTAAAAACTCACGGCCACGGACCTTAAAGCAGTTTACGGATCTTTACTACACGACCATCGGGCGAAACGCCTCATTCAACCTGGGGCTTTCGCCAGGGCCCGACGGGCGTATCCCCGAGCGGGATGTTCAGGCCATGCTGGCTCAGAAAAAACAACTGGACAGGGAGTTGGCCGTTAACCTGGTCCGGGGTGTTACTATCGTCGCAAGTGAGTTTCGAGAGAGTGCCCCGGCATACAGTCCGGGTCAATGTATTGATGGCACGACCAAAACTTACTGGGCCACCAGTGACGGGATCAACGAGGCTTCACTGACAATGGATTTTGGCAAAGAGGTGGCTTTTAACCGCTTGCTTCTGCAGGAGTATATCGCTTTGGGGCAGCGGGTCGATGAATTTACCTTAGAAGTTCAACAAGCGGGCAAATGGCAGAAAGTCGTCGGGGGGACGACCATCGGCTATAAACGGATTCTGAGATTAAACCCTGTGACTACCTCTAAAGCCAGGCTCACCCTGAAGACCGATGCACCTTGTCTGACCTTGAGTCATATCGGCCTCTACAATGCGCCGATCATTATGACTGAGCCTGTCATGCATTCTGGCCGTGAGGGCATGGTTTCGATCCATGCCTCGGATGGTGCTGTCGTTTTCTATGCGGTCGGCGAGAAGAGCTCCGCCGCAGATTTCAACCGGTACAGTGGGCCGTTTGATCTGGGCAAAGGGGGGCACGTCAGTGCGTATGCTCTTGACCCTGTGACGGGCTGGAAAAGCGATGTGGTAAGCAAGTTATTTGGGATTGCCAAGGTGAACTGGAAAATTACAGGTTGTAGTTGTTCCCATGAAGGTGACGCCTCTGTTGAGCGTCTGATCGATGGGGATGATCATACCATGTGGCGTACCGACGGAAAAGAAGGGCGGCAGCCTCCGCCGCAATGGGTTACTATCGATCTGGGTGAAACGATTAATATTTCAGGCTTTACCTGCATGCCCCGGGGCGATGGAAGTTTTGTGGGGCTGGTTGATCGTTATGAATTCTATCTGAGTCATGATGGAACCCATTGGGGTTCACCGGTCAGCCAAGGCGAATTTTCCAATATTCAAAATAATCCGATTGAGCAGGTTATCAGGCTTTCAACGCCTCAAAAGGCACGATTTGTTAAGTTCAATGCGACCCATGCCCTTGAAGCGAATGACTGTGTGGTGGTTTGTGAATTGGGGATTGTCCGTGCTGTTGATCAACAAAAGGAGAACCTGTGTCCATGAATCGTCGAAAAACTAAACGCTTGATAGTTCACGATGAATCTGGTAAAGTCACGGGCATTGAAAGGACTTTATGATGATGCATTGTATACGTTTAAATTGGAAATATCAGATTAAAACTGTTGTTTTGTTATTGCTGTTAATTGGGCTTACCTCTTGTGATGCCGGGCTGGCGACCAAAGCCGATCTGCCGGTTCAACATTCATATCTTTGCAGTGATATTGGCGCGAAACGTGTTTTCAGGATCTCCGCGGCGGGGCAGATCGTGTGGGAGTATCCCGCTGATCAATGCACGGACGCGTGGCTGCTTGAAAACGGCCATGTGCTGATGAGCTTTACGGGGGAAAAACGGGGTGTGCGAGAGGTTACCGAGGGTAAGGACGTTGTCTGGGAGTATACCACCCTCAGCGAGGTGTGGGGCTGTCAGCGGTTGAAAAACGGCAACACGCTTGTCGTTGAGTGTACCGCCAATCGCATGGTTGAGGTCAATGGCCAGGGGCAGGTCGTTAAGGTCATTTCGGTCGAACCTACTCCAAACAAGCACATGGGAATGCGCCAGGCCCGGAAGTTGGAAAATGGACACTACCTGGCCTGCTTTCTCGATCATAAGGCCGTTCGGGAGTATGACGCGTCAGGCCGTATGATACGCCAGATCGATGTGCCGGACCTGGCCTTTAGCGCAACACGCTTGCGCAATGGCAATACGGTTATCGGCTATCGCGGCGGGATCATCGAAGTGGATGCCCGGGACAAGGTCATCTGGCATCTGACCCAGGCGGATCTGCCGGATGTAAAACTCTACTGGGTCTGCTGCAGTCAGCGGCTGGGGAATGGCAATACAATCGTTGGCAACTGGTTTATCCATAACAGGCGTACTGACAGTACGCCGTTTTTCGAGGTGACCCGGGACAAAAAAGTCGTCTGGAAATCTGGCATGCACGAGCGAATGGTCGATCCGGCCTCGATCCAGATCCTAAACGGAACGGCCAAAAAATAGGATCCGTTTGAAACAGCATGGGGAAGAGGAAAGAATTTTTACCTATCCTACGGGACGATTAAGAGCACATTGGTACTTTTTTATTGTGATCGTTTTATCGTGATGTCGCTGCAGGGCTGCTAGAATGCTATTTTGATTATTTGACTGGCTTTCGAGGTCATATCCGAAAGTCAACGACTATGAGAGTGATGTAAATTACTGGAAAGGGTGAAAGATGCGACTATTAGCATGTTTGTTATTTTTGGCGGTTGCCAATGGTATGGTATTGGGTGCCGCGGGTGTGGTTTTTGAAGGTTTTCAGGGGCCGGGAGTTGGTAAGCATATCGTTTTTGTCGCTGGTGACGAAGAGTATCGGGGTGAAGAATCCATGCCGATGATGGCAAAAATTCTCGCACAGCGGCACGGCTTTAAGTGTACGGTTTTGTTTGCGACCCATAAAGAAACGGGGCTGATCGATCCGATGACCGTCGATAATATCCCCGGCCTGGAACAACTGGAAACGGCCGATCTGATGGTGATGTTTCTGAGGTTCCGCGAGCTGCCCGATTCGCAGATGAAGCATATTATCGATTATACGAATTCCGGCAAGCCGATTATGGGTTTGCGGACATCGACCCATGCGTTTTACTATAAAAAAAATAAGATTAGCCCTTATGCCAAATACAGCTTTAACAACCGGGAATTTAAAGGCGGTTACGGCCGGCAGGTTTTCGGTGAAACGTGGATCGATCACTACGGCGATCACCAGGTAGAGAGTACCCGAGGTGTTATCGCCAAGGGGATGGAGGCCCATCCGATCGTCAAAGGCGTTGAGGGGCTCTGGGGTGAGTCGGATGTTTATGGGTTGACAACGTTGCAGGGCGACTGTGTGCCGCTGGTCATGGGCGTCGTGCTGCAGGGGATGAAGTCCACCGACAAGCCCAATACGAAGAAACCGCCTATCCCGGTGGCCTGGACCAAAAGCTATACCGGCGAGAAAGGCAAAACCGCCCGCGTTTTTACAACGACAATGGGCCATTCGTTCGATTTTTTAAACGAGGGCTTCAGGCGTCTGCTGGTGAACGGTTGCTACTGGTCCGTTGGTATGGAGGTGAAGATCCCCTCAAAGGCAAACGTCGATTTTGTGGGCGAATACAAACCCAGCAAGATCGGTTTCGGCAAGTACAAGAAGGGCTTGAAAGCGTCCGATCACGCCATAAGAGAAAAAAAATAAAAAAGGAAATGTGCTTCGCACGTCAAACGTAGTTTTACGTCTTTCAAATACCTGTGAGGGGGGCGGCAAAAAAATAGTGTGATGTCATATGGGGCATATCAGTATACCCAGCTCTTTACCATATCATGCCATGCAAGAGATCAAAGGGCGATGAAAGGAATGTGAGGCGATTTGACAAGAGTTTGTGGTAGATTGAATGGATTATATAACAGGGCTGTTAGAATGCATTTTGAAGCATTTATTGTAACATCGAATGATATTCCGTTGTGACCTTTGACGTCAGCGTCAGTCCCGGCGTGCCGGGATATGAAGCCTGTTTTCCGCATCGTAAAGGGTATTTTAGAACGCGAAAGACGCCTTTTGACATGGGAGTCAAAGTTAATAATTTAAAGAGTGAATATTTGTAAACTGGCACTATGAGCACAAGCAAGGAAAAACGAAATATGATAAAAGTCAACAGGATCAAAATCGTTTTGGCTATGGCCGTTTTGGTGATGACCGGATTCGCCTATAATGCTGCGGCGGCGGCCAAGCCGTTGAAGGTCTATATCATGGCGGGGCAGTCGAATATGCAGGGCGCAGCGCACAAGAGCACCTTTGCGGCCATTGGTGACGACCCGACGACCGCTGCGCTTCTCAGTGACATCCTGGATAAGAACGGTGATCCGGTTGTCTGTGACAATGTCCGGGTCACCTACCTGACCGGCGGGCGTGACGGCGATACCGTTCGGCATGGCAAGATGAAGGTGGGGTACGGCTTTGACGGTGATCGCATTGGCCCTGAATACGGGTTTGGCATTTACATCGATAAGGCACTTGACGAACCGGTCTTGATCATCAAGACGGCCTGGGGCGGTAAATCCCTGGCGGTTGACTTTCGCTCGCCGAGCGCCGGGCCCTATCAGCCCAGTGCGATAGAGAAGGAGCGAGGCAGTGCCCCGGCCAGGGAGAAGGTGGGTCACTACTACCGGGAGATGATCCGGTTTGTTCAGGCAACGCTCAAGGACCCCGAGAGTATCCGGAAGGTTGTTCCAGACTACGATGCATCGCAGGGCTATGAGCTTGCGGGGTTCGTCTGGTTCCAGGGCTGGAACGACATGTGCAATCGATACCACATTGAGCAATATACAGAGAACATGATCCATTTTATCAGCGATGTTCGCAAGACATTCAATGCCCCGAGACTGCCTTTTATTGTGGGTATTCTGGGGGTTTACGGTACGGACCCGGACAGTCGGCTGTTCGATAAGGGGCTGCCGGTGACCGCGTTTCGCAAGGCCCAGTTTGCCGCGGTGGCGCAATACGATCAGAAGGTGGCCCCCCCATATCGCGGCCATGTGGTCGCGGTCGACAGCGGCCCCTACTACGACCTGGCG
Organism: Phycisphaerae bacterium; assembly: GCA_021736565.1. Lineage (GTDB taxonomy): Bacteria > Planctomycetota > Phycisphaerae > Sedimentisphaerales > SM23-30 > JAIPFO01. Next base: position 15,037 of record JAIPFO010000027.1, read on the forward strand.
CTCAGCGATATATACTGGAAGCGGCGTATGACCGGCGATATGAAACGGCGTGTCAAGCAGGGGGAGATGACGCAGGCGCAGCTGAAGGCGGAGTGTGCCCGGTACGGCTTCGGCGATGGCGAACTGACCGCCAAGGAGAAGAGCACCTGGGATCGGTGTGCCTCCAACGCCGAATACCATTACCTGGGCAGCGGCAAGACATTTGTTCGCTTCGGTAAGGCACTGGCCGAAGCCATGGTGAAGATGAGGGAAAGTGACCGACCGAGCGGCTTAACGAACAAGGACGCCATGAAACCTGTGACGTACGCGGAGGGGCGATTGAGCAACGGGATCGTTTCGGTGGCGTTTGACCCGCAGGGGACCTTTTCCATTCAGGACGCACAGAGCGATGAGGTCCTGCTGTCAGGGGCGCGGTTTGGTTTGCCGCGGGGCAGGTCTGGGAAAGTTGTAAAGATGTATTGTGAGGATATAAAGGATGTTCTGGGGGTCGGCAAACGGGTTATGCTGGAAGTTCACGACTTTAACGAACTGGGGTATCGGGGCTGGGGCAATCGCCCGTATGCGTATTTATTGTATTCTTATGCGCTTTATGAGAATAACCCGGCTTTGGTGTGCGGATTCGGTGTTAAGATGCCTAACTATTTTAGCTTTCGATTGAGAGAAGGCACGCCGCTGGGGGGCGGAGAGTTCTTTGGCGGCACGGCGATGAACCAGCCGATGACGCTTAACGGTTCTGCCGGTGCGGAAAAAACGCTGGTCACCGCCGGGCTAACGCGCCGGAGCGCCAACAGCCTCATGCTGACCGGACTGGTTGACGGTAAACGCCGTACGGCGGTCTGGGGCGGTTTGGCCAATGACGATTTTGGTAAATACGCGATCCTGCAGGAGGGCTCGCCGACGTTTTACGCAGAGGACCCGATTGGCAGACTGGTCGATGAGGACCAGATCTATATTGCCAAAGACACGTTTTACCTGGATGTTTATACCGCAGAGCCTTTTGACGCATTGGAGCGTTATGGTTTGGCGATGCGGGTTGCCAACAATGCCTCTCCCAATGTCTATGACTTCCCCGTACTCTGCGGTTGGAGCGTTGGAAATATTAGTCGTTTACCCAATGTCAATAATTCGGCCAAACTGATCGGAGAACTCGAGCATGCCAATCAATGCGGATTGACCAAATACACAAAGGTCTCGCTCCGCCTCGAACCGGACAAGTACCATCTCGATACGGAGCAGGGCTGGTGGGACGATGCCCACATGCAGACGTTCAAACACCTGGTGGAACCTTATGAAACCATTGCCAGGTGGGGTAAGAAAATGAATTCCATGAACGGCGTGCCCTATATCTACATGCAGCTTGGCATGCCTTCCGATGATTTCGTGCGGCAGTATCCGCAGTACATGCTCTTTAACGATGGCTCGGAAGTGGATAAGCGAACCCCCAACACGAATTGGAGAAACAAACATCCGCATCATCAGCCGTATGTCACTTATGACTATACGGATAAAGAATACTCCAAGCATTTTGTCAAGGTATGGAGCAAGTTGCGAAAAGACGGTATTCGCGGGGTCAAGGTGGATTATCCCGCCACGGCCTGGCGGCCGGAAGGGGGGTTTGATGACCGCTATGCTACGACCAATAGTGCCTACCGTCGGGCCTTTACGCTGCTGCGTGAGGCGATGGGCAAAGACGGCCTGATCGACGAGCGGAACCTGGGCGAATCTTCCCGGCCCTGCCTGGATGTGACCGCCGGGCTGGTCGATACCCAGCGGACCTGGGGCGACTCCAATGAATTTGTCCCGGAGATGGTGTCCAAAAGCGGGCTTCGCTGGTACAAGAACCGTACCGTGTTCAACTACTACTCCGACACCAAGGGGGTGCACAATCAGTCCAAAGGTTTACTGCAATCGTTGATCACAATGAACTTCCTGACCAGTGGCCGTTTGGATCTGGCCACGTCATTCTCGCTGTTTACCCCTGAAGTCACACAGATTGTTTCACGAAGCTATCCGCACTACCCGGATGCAAAGACCGCCCGGCCGCTCGATGCCTTTACCGGCGTGACCGACCCGCAGGTCTATGACCTGGCGTTGACCGGCGACTGGCACCAGGTCGCCCTTTACAACACCACAGAAGAGAAGGCGGTGATTTCTACGGCGATCAGCGGCGAACGTGTGAATAACGCCATAGGTCTGGATCCCACAGCGGACTATCACGCGTATGAGTTCTGGTCTGATACGTACCTGGGCAAACTCCCCGGAACCGCGCGTATCGAACGAGAGTTGAGTCCGAACTGTTGCGCCATGATCTCATTGCGTAAAGCGCAACCTTATCCCCAGGTGATCAGCACCAACCGCCATGTTCTTCAGGGCTGGGTTGAGCTGGAAGATGTCCGCTGGGACGCCGAAAAAAGAACATTACGCGGTACGGCCTATGTTATCGGCGGCGAACCCTTTAAGGTCATTGTCGCGGATAATGGCGCCAAGGT
>JAIPFO010000028.1 GCA_021736565.1 Phycisphaerae bacterium
ACCGGTAAATTATTCAAGGTCCAACCCGGATCGCCATACATGCCGATCGCGGCAAAAAACAGGGTGATCAACAGAGTACGCAATGCCCCAAGGTCGGCCCGGATCTGGCGGGAAAATGGGGACTCTGCCAGCAAAACACCCGCCAAAAAAGCCCCAAACGCCGGGGTGATCCCCAGGGAATGTGCCGCGATCGCCGAACCGATCGCCGCGACGGTCGCCAGAAGGATAGGGAGGTCACGGTTTTTGGAAATACTGCGAAATTGCAGGACCCGAGGAACCAGGCGATTAAAAACGACATACAAGACCCCAACCAGAAGAAGGCCAAAGCCAAGAACCCTCGCCAGTGAATAAACCGCTTCAAGTGCATCAGTATCCTGTCCCAGGGTCGTCACCAGGATGATCGCCGGGACAACGGCAATGTCCTGCAACAACAAAATCCCTATCGCCGTGCGACCAAAGCCACTGTCCAGCTGAGATTTCTCTTTTAAAACACGAATAACACAGGCCGTACTCGAGAGGGCGATTATCACACCCAGTGTGACCGCCGACTTGAGATTCATCCCGAAAACGACCCCAATGGCAAAGACCGACAGGGTCGTCAGTGATATCTGAAATATCCCTGCCAGTAACGTAGGCCCCCCCAACTGCCGAAGGTGACGGAATGAAAATTCCAGCCCGATCGAAAACAGAAGCAAGGCCGCCCCGATTTCGGCAAGGATCTTAACCTCTTCATTGGTCCCCACCCACCCCAGAACGTTTGGACCCACAAGCATCCCCGAGAGGATATACCCAACAATGGCGCTTTGTTTTAACCGTTCAGCGAGAATCCCCATCACCAGCGCAGCGCCCAGTAAAACTACCAAATCCAATAATGTCGCCCATGCTTGCATAATAAAGCCGTCTTATTATCTTTATTGAGGGTGCGTTAAAAGGCAGTTTTCGCATGTAAAAAAGGCCAGTCAAAACAAGAACCAATGCGTCACACGGCTTATGAACCTGACGCCCGGGGCTGACAAGATAAACAAGAAAAAAGGCCTGAATGATTACGCCGCCTTCATTAAATTCAGCGTGTAAGAGAAAACTCCGCATCAAAAAGGCGATCCACCCGTGGCGGACCAGCTTTTAAGATGCGGAGAAAAAAATTCAAAATACTTATGACCCTGGCGTCAAAGAGGCCTATAACGAAACGCCCTCATTTTCGACGACCGGCTCAACGGGCTTGGGCTCTTCAACGGTCGCACCGTACAGCAACGGTGCGGCGATACCGATCGAGGAATAGGTACCCACCACGATCCCGACTATCAGGACATAATTGAAGCCACGCAAGTTCGGGCCGCCCCAAATGTACATCACGATCAGGACCATCAATGTCGTCATGGAGGTGATCAGTGTTCGGCTGATGGTTTGATTAATACTGCTATCAATCACAGAAGCCGATAAAATCGCCAACTTGCCGCGATTCTCACGAATCCGGTCGAAGACAACGATCGTATCATTCAGCGAATAACCGATAACCGTCAGGAACCCTGCGATCATCGGAAGGTCGATCTTGAAGTCACTGATTAGCAGGGCCTTTCCTATCATTGTAGTACTCAACCAGTAGGAGGCCGCCACCAGCCCTATGGCGATACTGACATCATGGACCAGGGCCGCAACAGCCGCCAGGCCAAATCGCACATCACCAAATCGAATCCAGATGTAACCGATAATCGCCAGAAGTGAAAAGACAATCGCGATCAAGGCCTGGTTCATACTCTGATGACCGATCGACGGGTCGATCTGACTGAGACGTTCGAAGGTCGTCTGAAGGTTCAGAGTATCGGTAAATCGACCAAGCTCATTGGCCACAAAACCGTCCCACTCTTGATCACTACTGGCACCATAAACGATCTCCTGGGAGATGCTCGCCATCTCAATGCCATTCAGCAGGAGCGTATTTTCCTCTGCCTCGGTCAGACGCTTGTTCGCCAGTGTGAATAATGTCGGCTCATGATAGGTGTATTTCTCAAAATCGCTACCGAACCGTGCATCCTCAAAGCGGGCGCGTATCTTAGCGATCGTATCAGCCTTGCCGCCATCAAAGTGACAACTGATCCAGAGACCCCCCTTAAAGGGCTCCAGGTAAGGCTTTTTCTCGATGAGCTCATCGGTGATCGGCTTGCTGACAATGTCGACCGGCTTAAGGCTGATCTTCGCATTCAGCTTACCTGCCAGGGCATTGCCGACCGCGTCGGTAACGATCGGGTCGGTTTTCGCCTTGCCAGCAGTAACGCCTTCTGGCAAGGCCTTCTCCAGCACTTCATTGATCAGGTTCAGGTTTAACTGGTCGGTTTCCATGGTGAAGGTGTTCTCCGTGGCACCGGCCAAGACAACGGCCTTGGCTAAACGACGGTCACCGATCTCTTCAGCAGCGTTGCGAATTGCCTTCTCAAGGGCCTCACGCGTTATGATGGGCTTGTCCTGGGTAATGGTAACATGTTCCAGGTTCGTTGCCGTGGTAATAATCGAAAATTCACGGTTCTCGTCCGGGCCTACCTGCTGTACCGTCACCGCGGAAATGGCTTTATTATTTTTTAATTTACCTTCGTCCCGGACCGCTTTCTCAATGGCGCCACGCAGGTCGGCCATCCCGGTTTTCGCCTGAAGTTCTTTGGCCCCTTCTTCGGTCAGCATCACATGAACATCAGTACCCCCGGTAAACTCGATCGAATATTTACTATTCGCATCTTCGTCCCGAAGGGTAAATATTGCGATACAAATCACAACAACCGCTCCAGAAACCACACGGAATATCAAGCGTTTGCTCATCCAGTTGAATTTCGGATGACCGATCAGGTTGACCATCTTCAGCTTGTTCTTCAAAAGATTCAAGTCCAGAAGCAGGTCAAAAATAACATGCGTCACAAACAGGGCGGTAAACATACTACTGGCTATACCGATCATCAGCATCAACGCAAAGCCCTTGATCTCTTCAGTCGCCAGCACCCACAAGATCAATGCCACAATAAACGTTGTCAGGTTCGCGTCCAGAATCGTCCGGAACGCCCGACTGTAGCCGTTCTGTAACGAAATGCGTAATGACGAGCCCCGCGCCTGCTCTTCACGAATACGCTCAAAGATCAGCACGTTCGCATCCACCGCCATACCAATGGTCAAGATCAATGCCGCAATACCGGGCAATGTGAATGTCGCCCGCGTAAAGGCCATAAAGCCAATGATCAGGATCATATTCAATCCCAGGGCAATACCCGCCAGACCACCTGGGATCAGGTAGTAACAGGCCATAAAGATCATAACAAGCACCAGGCCGATCATACCGGCATTTTTACCAGCTTCCAGATTGTTCTTACCGACGGTAGGACCAACCGTGTTGATACTGATCGGCTGATCGCCCAATCGAGCGGGCAATGATCCGGCGTTCAGCTTGTCTGCCAGGTCCTGTACTTCCTGAAGGGTAAAACGACCGGAGATACTTCCTCGTTCAGAAATCGCCGACTGAATGTTCGGAGCCGAGATCGCCTCTTCATCCAGCAAAATACATAATGGACGCTGAAGGTTCTTCTTGGTCAGATTTAAAAATTTATTGGCGCCGATCATGTTAAATTCAAAACCAACCGCCGGGGCACCATATTGGTCACTCGTTACATACGCGTCCGTTAAGCTCCATGATTCTTCCCCCACTTCATGCTTGAGCGTTTCTTCGGGAGTATTATGCAATAAAACGTATTGATCTTCGCCATAAGGCGCAACGATCGGATTCTCCACACTAAATTCTTCAGGCGTGCGAATCTTCCGCCAGACATATCCGCTGTGACCTTTATCACTGGCGGTGATCGGACCAAAGGAGGCTAATCGCTCGGTGTATTCAGCGATCTCTGATTCGGTGAGACCCTGCTCATTCCTGCGAGGCACGATCCGAAATTCCAGCACACCACTGCCTCTTAGACGACGCATCAAATCTTCCGGATCGTCCAATCGACCCGCCACTCGCGTGTAGTCGTCATACGCCTGAATGATCTTATCGATCTCCTCTTTCGCCTGAGGATATTTATTCTTCATCGCGGTTACCGCATCGTCACGCTTGGATGACGTTACGCTCAGATACTGCACAAACTGGTCCAGGTTAATATTTGCATCCCGAAGGTCGGCCCACGCCCGGTCTTCCTGAGCCTTCAAACCATTGACATCATTGTTGATCGTTTTACGAACCGCACTAAGCTCTTTTCGAATGGTGATATAGTCACGCACCATGGTCTGCTTGGCCGCATCTTTACCCGCGATCTGCTCCAGTTCTTTGGCCTGGTTCGGGTCATCCAGATTATCCCAACGACTCGCCAGGTTATCCGCCGCCATCAGCCCGATTTTAGCCGTCTCAAACTGCGATTGTTTTTCCTTCTGGGTGAGAAGTAATGCATCACGCTTGTCACGGGCCGCGTTATGGGCATCAAAAGCCGTTGCCAATGTGGTTAAATTCGCAAGACGCTCCGGGGAATCGCCCGCCAGCTTGGCAAAACTCTCATCACGCTTCGCCTTAAATGCCGCTAGGATCTCAGACCTCTCCTGGTCACTCTTATCCGCCATCTTTGGCCAGTTCAGTTCATAACGTACCGTTCGTAATGAAATATTGTATTTGGTAAGACCATCAAGTATCTTCTGATACTCTTTTCGCTTGGCTCGGGTCGCTTCGGTCGCCATGGGCATCTGGATCTCTATCCGGTCATTACCCTGGGCCCGCCAAACAAGGTTCAGCTTGTTGGTGGGGTCAATTCGCTGCTTCAGAATGCGAATCATCTGCTCTGCCACATTCATACGCTGGTTCTTGTCCATACCCTGCGTATTGATTTGATAGACCACAGCGGTACCACCAGAGATGTCCAGGCCGCTTTTCAGCTTCATTTCAAAGGGGAGCATACTCAGCAGGCACATTCCTGTTAAGAATACAATAAAAAATAACTTCCAAAATAAATTCTTGCTCATAAAACTACCTTGTTTAAATTTTGATGGTTACGTCAAAAGTCAATATCAACGAATTAACAACTTATTCTCGCTGGCGTCTATTTTTTTCCTGGCTGGTCATCGGTTATGATCGTGGCGATCGCTCGGCGGGCGAGTCGGATCTTGGTATTGTTCGACTCGTCGATTTTGATGACAACTTCGTCATCGTCGCGAACATCAACGATGGTTCCGCGAATTCCGCCAATCGTCTGGATGCGATCGTTCTTTTTAAGCTCATCCATCATTTTTTTCTGCTCATTCTGGCGTTTCTTAGGGCCCCGAAAAACAAAAAAGTACATCACCGCCACCATCAGTAAGATGGGAACCAGCTGCATCGGGTCAAAGCCTTCTTTTTTGGTGGGGGCTTTTTTATTTTCAATACCATTTTGGTCGCCGGGCTGCTCGGTCACTGTGGTTTCGCCGGCACCCTCTATCGGAGCGACACCTGGCGTGCCCGTATCGGCCTGAGCCAGTATAAAATCAAATAATAGATTATCTTCCATTGTACTAAGATCCTTCCCAAAATCCCTAAACGGCCTCTGGCCGTCAATAGCTACGAGTAAAAATGTCAATCAGGACTTCCCTCTCAAAAGGCCACCCGCCAAAAGCGAACCACCCTCTAATCCGGAAAACAAGCTTCAAAATATCTTACGACGACGGCAACAATTAGCCTTAAGGCGCTAAGGGGTCAAAAAACGTATGACGCTGACGTCTAAATTGAAATAATCGCTCATTTTCGCTCATTTTGACTCATATATCAAGTTAATTATAGTGCAGAGATTAATTAATTAGTGCCGCGTGGAGCCCAAAAGGAATATGCCCGTACGAAAACGCCGTAATGCGTTGTAAAATAAATACTTACGAACAATTGCTTTCAGCGGCTAGCAAACCGACAAAGAAAAATATTCTTTTTGGCGGTAGAGGACTCTTTTTTTTCTTCATGTACTCGTCTATGTGTAATCGGTCCATTGACGGGCCCAACTTGCGAAATTATTTTCGCGAATCGCCCGACGGGTTTCTCTCATAACCCATTGATAAAAGGAAAGGTTATGTAACGAAACAAGGATAGGCCCCGCCATTTCCGGCATTCGCTTATCCACCGTGAACAAATGCCGAAGGTAGCCGCGTGAAAAATTCCGACAGGTATAACAGTCACAATGATCGTCCAAGGGTCCGATATCTAACTTGAATTGTGCGTTTCTCAGGCGAATAGCGCCGTTGCGAGTAAACGCCACCCCGTGCCGGCCATTACGCGTGGGCATCACACAGTCGAACATATCCACGCCCCCCCCGATCGCCGCGACCAAATCCTTGGGCGTACCAACACCCATCAGGTAACGCGGTTTATCCGCCGGCAGAAGATTCGCGGTAAACGCCGCGGTTTTGATCATCTCTTCATGACTTTCTCCAACACTCAAACCCCCTATCGCATAGCCGGGGAAATTCATTTTGACCAGTTCTTCACTGCAATGTTGCCGAAACCCTTCGTCTGTACCCCCCTGAACGATCCCAAACATGAGCTGGTCGGTTCGCTTGTGCGACTCCAGCGATTGCCGGGCCCATCGAATCGTCCTCCCGACCACCTGTTCCATCCGTTCGGGTGGACAGGGCAGCTCCACACATTCATCGAACGCCATGATAATATCCGCCCCCAGTTTATTCTGGATCTCCGTGGCGATCTGCGGGCTCAGACGGATCTTACTGCCATCAATATGGGAGGCAAACTCCACCTCATCTTCACCGATCCGATTCAGCGAACTGAGCGAAAAAACCTGAAAACCACCACTATCAGTCAGCATAGGCCCATGCCAGCCCGTAAAATTATGCAAACCACCCAGTTTTTCAACGACATCCGGCCCCGGCCGAAGCAGCATATGGTATGTGTTGGCCAGGACGATCCGGGCCCCCATCTCCTCCAGCTGGCACGGCAAAATCCCCTTGACAGATCCCCGGGTCCCCACCGGCATGAAAACGGGCGTCTCTACCGGCCCATGCGGCGTCTCCAAGAGGCCGCACCGCCCGGCCGAATCATCACATGTATCAGTTACTGTATATTTAAACATGCCACATCATAACAATTCAGCCAAAAATGTCCATCCATAAAAGCAGCAGGCTGTTTGTTTGATGCCGCTATCAAAATTTGACCTAAAAACCAAAATAATCGTGAAAAAGTGAAAAAAAGTGAAAAAAAAGTGAAAAACCCCGTAGTTGTACGGATTGTTTTGATATCAAATAAGTGGTAGGATCGAAGTTATAGAAAAAACTGTAGGCTGATATTCCGGGGGGAAGACCCAATGAACCGGCAAACGCGAACGCCAATAGTTATGGCGATGTTGTTTCTACGGTGCATACCTTGGCCTGATACCAGGAGATGGCCTCTAGCCCTTTCCAACACTAAAGAATTCCCGCTTTAAAGAGCGCTGCGGAAAAAGTCAATATTAATTCCCACGTTGAAAGGCGTTTTTCGTCTTTCAAATCACCCTTTAAGATGCGGGAATAAGGTTCCAAAAATACTTATGACGCTGGCGTCATTTTGCAGGAAATCATCAGGCATATTGCCTGTTATACCGATCATAAGGTAACGAAGTGAATGGGAGGAGGCTGCGCAGTTTTGCGCAGCCTTTTCTTTGCGCAAAATGGATCCCCATCTCAAAAGTCAATATGAACGCATAAAAATTCGGTTGAATACCAGAACCTATCCCCCAAAACGACGACGGACATCATTTATATCCGAGGTGCTCATCCCCTTGATATTTTTTAACCGCCTCCTGAAGGTCCACATCATTAATATTGGCTAAGGTGCATAACCACGCCAGAACATCACCAAATTCTTCGATCTTGTTCTCTTGGTCGTCACCGGCCAGTGCCGTGGCCAGCTCCCCAACTTCCTCAATGAACCAGAGAAATGTCTTGGATGTACCTCTCTGACGGTCTCGGGCCCCATATTTCTGGTTGATCAACTCTTGAAATTCTTTGATGGTCATAGCGGTTATCTCTCATTTAAAGGCGGATAATTTAGTATAGAAACGTTGAGGATTGCATCAAAATCCAATATTGACGCGTAAAAACATCGATTTGATATCAATACCAACGATTTAAATCCCGGCATCCCGGGAATGACCCTGACGCCATGGTTGGATTTTATTCCATATCTTCAGGAAGACCCAAGCTTTTGGCCGTTTGGGACAGCTGGTCATAAAGCTCTTCAAGTGACTGACTGATGACCCGAACCTGAGCGGTGACATGGACGAAATTGGTATCACCATCCCACCGTGGAACAACATGCATATGAACATGGCCCGGCAGGCCCGCCCCGGAACATCGACCAATATTGATCCCGATATTAAACCCATGGGGGTGAATCGTCTCGGCTATGATCTTCTGGGTATCCCTGCTCAGTTTCATCATATCCAGTAAGGTCGCCTCGTCCAGGCAGGCGAGATCCGGAACATGCTCCGCCGGGGTGATCAACAGATGCCCGGCAGTATACGGATAGCGATTCATAACAACCGACGCCCGGGAGGTACGCCACAGAACCAGGTTTTGACGGTCATTTAACGGGGCCCCGCGATAATCACACAAGAAACAACCCGACTTTTTCTCGTTGCCGCCCGGAGGGGCACCTTCCTGGCTTTTTTCTGAATCATTTAATGACTTAAGATACTCAATGCGCCACGGCGCCCATAAATTTTTATGTTTCATAATTATTTCAACTGGTTATAAGCGACTAAAACCGTATTTCCGATAAAAAGATCCAGGTCACCCATGGTCGCTTTTCCCATTAACTCCTTGACCAGGCGGTTGCTGTATTTATCCCAGCTCTCTTCGCGAAGCGTCTTACCGATCTGGAATTGAGCCTGGGAAAAGGGTGTAATAGAATCTTCCTTGCGGTCAATTAATTTGGCAATAAAGAAACGGGGCCCTTTTCGCCCGTCGCTTCCATCTGATTCAATGATGCCGGTGATCTCCCCCTTTTTGACATCCGCCAGCGCGCTGACCACCGATTTATACTGAGGGTGAATGTCATCCGGCTGATACGGCTGCCAGAGCCCGTTCTGCTCCTTCCGAAAGCCATGGGAATATGTTTTGACCACCTCGTCAAAACTCATACCCTCTTTCAATGCGTTCAGGGCCGCTTCAGCCTGTTTTTTGGCCTCTTCAGCGGAGGCACACTTGTTCACTTCAATATCAATAAGCTGGAATTGGATCGAGGCAGCCTGGGTGAAAACGGCCTTTAAATTTTTACGATAATAACGGAGCATCTGACTGCGGGTAATGACCGTTGACGAGGCAAAAAACGTGTCGCGGTAGCTGGCAATGATCATATTCCGCTCTATCTGTTCAAGCTGCTCTTTCAGGCTGGAGCCGATCTTTGCCAGCTCCGCTTGTGCGACCGCCTCATTGGCTTTATATCGTACCAGGAACTCCTTTCGCTGGCCTTTCATGGCTTTGTCCAGTGCGTCCTGGTCAATTCCCATTTTTTTAAGATCTTTTTTGGCCTGCTGATACAAAAGCAAATTATAAAGCTTGCCCATGGTCGCCTCCTGGACCATTGAAAAGGTTGCCCTTACAAATTGGTCTTGAGATTTGACCGCCGCATGCTCGCGGAGCTTATCATGTATGACCGAAATCACCTGGGAGGATGCCAACGCCCCGCCATTAACCGCCAGGACAACCCCGGTCGGGACGACCGGTGGCTTCTGGAGATTCTCAGAACCCACAGCCTGGACCGACGGGCTATTCGGGTCGGACGCCTGCTGGCCAAGCAGGCAAGAGGTTAAATTGAAAAAAATCGTTAGCGAAACGAGATATCGGAGGCTTTTTTTCGGATTCATATCGGGTACTCGCAATATAGATTCCCACGTCAAAAGTCCTCTTTCACCTTTAATATCCCCCTTCAAAATGCGGGGAAACAGGCTTCAAAAATACTTAAGACGCTGGCGTCAATTAAAATTCCCACGTCAAAAGTCCTCTTTCACCTTTAATATCCCCCTTAAAAATGCGGGGAAACAGGCTCCAAAAATACTTAAGACGCTGGCGTCAATTAAAATTCCCACGTCAAAAGTCCTCTTTCACCTTTGATATCCCCCTTCAAAATGCGGGGAAACAGGCTCCAAAAATACTTAAGACGCTGGCGTCAAATGCAGACTTCCATTGAGTGTCTCACATTATAGGTTACCCATTAATAACGCCTCCCGCCCCAAAAGTCAATTTCGTATTTAAAATCCCCCCTGCCGATGCGGAATAAAGGCATAAAAAAAACCCCGGAGGGTCACATACCTTCCAGGGTGTATATCCTGTTCAAAGAATTTCATGTCGTGGGGCGTTTTATTCTACTCAGCGGCTGAATATGATCGCTGAAGAGACTTAAGACGTCGGCGGCACTTTCGTCGTATTCAACGGCTTCGGCTCGGCCACCTTCCGGTATCCCAACGCCTTAACGATCTCTAATATCTCGGTATAAGACGGAAACGCCCGCTTATTGATCCGTTTATATTCACCAATCGCTTTGATCAATTCAAACTGGTCATCGTTCATTTCACCTTCTTCAGCCGACTTGCGATCATCACTACGCCGCCGGCCCGGCCCACGCCGCCGGTCCCAGTCTCCCTCCTGAGGCTTACGACGCTCCGGCCCGTCGTAAGACTGATGACCGCAACGACGGTCCATACCCGTGCGACGATCAGATTTCTTACCACGTTTTTGATCCTTGAAAACCTCTTCTTCTGTCTCTTCGTTATGCGCATCGCTCAACAGGGAGGCTATCAATTTATCTTCGGCCGGCAGGGTCGTTTGTGCGTCTTTCATTGTTTCTCCAGGTAAAAGGGACTCCCGCCTCAAGTGCCGGCCCGCCAAAGGGGACACCGCCTTTTTGATGCGAAATATAAGCTCTAAAAATACTCATGACGCAAACATCAAAAGTAATTATCATCATCGTTATCATCAAAACCATCAAAATGGCCTATGTCATCCATATCCATATCCATATCCTGGTCAGACCCCGACTCATCATAATCATCCTCGGTATAGTCATCCGGATCGTCGAAATCAATATAATCAACCCCGAAATCATGGTCCAGCTTATTGCCGAGCTCCAGAATATGCCGTGCCTCCTCCAGGTAGTCACGCGGAACTCGTACGATCAACCCGTCGATATGATTCACATCGTCGTCCGGGCTGTCATGAGTGACCTCTACCGGCACATCATAGTCTTCCAGGATGGTTTTGCATTTCTCGGCCTCCATCAGGTTTTCCGCATACAGCAACGCAATAAAATCTTTCTTTTCTATCATAGTTCTGCCTCGATTTAATGAAGACTCCCGCGCCTATAGTCGATTTTTATATTTCATATCAGCCTTTAATGTTTCAAAAACAGGCTCCAACAATACTTATGACGCCGTTGTCATTTAATTATTTTGTGAGCATCTCTTTCCTGCTCACAGTTCGTTTACAGTTTTCGTCTATTTAAATTGTAATATTTTATAAAAAATCCGCAATAAATTGTTTTTTTCCCGACAAGCATAAAAAACACTTAAAAATGAATCCTGGTGAGATGAAAACCGTTCGCATTAACGCGTGAAAGGCCGTTATTGGGCATAAAATTCGCTTTTAAACCCATTTCCAACAACCACCCCAAAACCAACACAGCCGGGCGTCCCCCACACGCCAATCATTTAAACGACGACTGGAAAACGAATCGGCCTTTTATCGGACGATGTCTCGGTGAACCACCCACCAGCCCCCGCATCAGCCCTGGCCCCTTCCCAGCACCCACCGTTTCAAATAATAAAACCGTACAGGCGGACAAAACTCCTTACCCGGCGGCGGCGGCGGGGTCAGCAGCCTGGCGGCACGCGGGATCACCTCGATCGTCAACGGCAATTCGGGCCCCGGGTCACCATCCAGCTGCACCGGCACCCCCCCGGTCTCACTGGAGATATTCAAACGCTTACATCGCTTGCGGATCACATCAGAACCCCGACCTGACCGCTTTAAGACCGTATGAACCGAATGACGCAGCAACTGTAAACGGTTCCGGCACCGGTAGATACAAACATCCAGCTCACCGTCACCGCAATCCGCATCCGGCGATAATCGCAGCCCCACAGCATACCGGGCGATATTACACACAAAGACCAATGCCGGCTCATCGCACAAAACGTCCCCATCAGCCTCCACCCGGATCGACGGAAATTGATACCCCCAAAATGTCTGGCATATCGGCCACACATAATCCATCGGCGAGACATGCCCCGAACGCACCGCATGGGTACGACGAATGATCTCACCATCAAAACCGATCCCTGCGATCGCCATAAAATGCCTCCCATTGGCATTCCCCAAATCCAGATTTCGAACCTGACCACCCGCCAAGGCCGATAAAGACCGCTCCAGCCCCCCATCCAGCCCAATGTCTGTCGCTAAAAGATTCTCCGTCCCACTTGGCACGATCAAAATAGGGATCGTTGAACCCGCCATCGCATCCACCACGTCACGCACCGTACCATCGCCACCCGCCACGATCACCCCCGAAACCCCCCTCGCCACCGCCTCACCCGCCAGGATCCCGGCATGTTCCAGCGACTCTGTCAGCGTTAACTCCACCCGATGACCTAACTGACGTAAACGGTCCCGCAACGCCCGTATCCCGGAAATATTCAAATGCGATCCGGATTTCGGATTCACGATCAACTGATAGTCACCCACCGCCTGACTCGGTGTGTCGTTCCGGTCGATTTCTCTCGGATTGTTCATAATACTAATTTTCCATGTCAAATGTTGTTTTTTAGCCTTGAAAACGGCCTTTAAGATGCAGAAAAGGGGCCTCGAAAAGACGGATGGCCGGGTACGAAGAGGGGAAAAATGAGCTTCAAAAAAGGACGCCCACACCAAAAATCGATTCGCCAATAGCCGAACCGCCTCAAAATGCCCAAAACGAGCATCAAAATAATTATCATGCAATCCTCTATCATAACCAATCTAACAGACACTTCAATCCAAAAGTATCCACCCTGACAATAGTGGCAACAGGGCCCGGAAAGATTTACACGTCAAAAGAAAGGTTAAAAATATCAAAGCGCCCTTTTAAGATGACGAAAACCAGTTTTAAAAATATTTATGCCCGCTGCCTCTTTTTTTATTGAAACTTTAAAAAACTTACATATAATAACAAGATTCAAAGATGGATGCGCCTGCGCCTCAATAATAGACGCCGGACCGCTAAAACCAAACCCCGAAATAAGGGTGGCCAGTAAATGCTGGTAATTCATTGTAAATAAACAACTTAAGAAAGATGCCCGCGCCGAAAATAATACTTTTGGCTTTATATCCAGCCGTTACGATGCGAAAAACGGGCTTCAAAATGACTTACGACGCCGTACTCTTCATGAGGTGATTGCGTCTAGAATACAAAAAAACCCCTCGGCGGGTAGGAGTACCACATGGCATCAGAAGAAACAAATGTTTCAAACGCTTCATCGGAATCAGAATCGACCTGGGACATCAACGCCCTGTTCGATAATGCCGAACCCCTGACGGATCAACAGTTTAAGCAGCTCACCAACGAGGTCCGAAACGGCGACCGGGAACGCGAACAGTTCCTTGAACTCGTCGATGAGATCGTAGAAGAAAAATCCGACGAACTCAACGCCGACCCCACCATGATCATGAAAGTCGCCCAGGGCTACTACGCCGCTCGATCCTTCCAAAAGGCCATCCAATGGTTTAATAAAACCGAATCCACCGCAAAACAAACCTGGCTTAAAGCAATGGCCCTAAAGGCTTTAGGTCAATATAAAGAAGCTATCGAGGCCTTCCGACAGGCCGAAAAAAAGGGCTGTGACAGCTTCCAGGTCGCCATGGCCGTGGTCAACTGCCTCCGAACACAGGGCGATTACGACAACGCTGAAAAACACCTCAAACAGGTCGCACGCGTCGGAGAGATCCGTGCCGAATACCACTATCAGATGGGACGACTCCATGACAAAAGGGGCAACCATCAAGGAGCCCTGGAAGAACTCGATAAAGCCGTCGAACTCGACGGAAATCACTCCAAAGCCCTCTTCCACCTGGCCTACCAATGCGACCTGTTCGGCGACGAATCCCTGGCGATCGACCTCTACAAACGTTGTATCGAAACGGGAAGAGCCCCTCTAACCGCACTGTTAAACCTCGCGGTGCTCTACGAAGATGCCGAAGAATACAGCCTGGCCGCTCAAAGCGTACGACAGGTCCTCTATCAATATCCAAACCACAAGCGGGCACAAATGTTCCTCAAGGACATCGAATCCAGTAAAACAATGTACTTCGATGAAGACCAGGAACGACGTACCGACACGCACAATAAAATCCTGGAAATACCTATTTCCGATTTCGAACTCTCCGTCCGGTCGCGTAACTGCTTGAAAAAAATGAACATACGAACTCTCGGTGACCTGTTAAGAGTAACCGAATCCGAGCTCTTGGCCTATAAAAACTTTGGCGAAACCAGCCTCCAGGAGATCAAAATCATTCTGACCTCCAAAAGCCTGCGACTCGGACAAATGCTCGAAGAAACTAAAAAAGTTCGATCAAATAAAGAACCCGAACAGGCCCCCGTGGAAGTGCCAGAAGTCAACCAGGAAATTCTCGAAAAGCCCATTGGCGATCTGGAACTCTCCGTACGGAGCCGTAAATGCCTGGAAAGACTCAACCTGGAAACAATTGGCGACCTGGTCAACTGCACCGAAGCGGAGTTGCTGGGATGTAAAAACTTCGGGCTGACCAGCCTGGTGGAAGTCAACCAACGCCTGGAACAAAACAACCTGGTCTTACGAAAACTCGACGACGAAGAATAATGACAGCCCTGAATGCGTGATCAATCCTATGCCCAGGTCTGTCCTGGGCATATTTGTATCCAGGTTTCACACTGTCATAGATCCCCACGTCAAAAGGAACTTTAAATCGTTCAGATCAGCCTCTAAAATGTGGATAGCAGGCTTCAATAAATCTTATGACCCCCGCGTCATAGAGCAGTGTTCACGGCCAGTATCATGATTCGATTCAACCAACACAAATCCAAAATACTGGTTATCTTTAACCTCTTCCTGATAATAGCTTTATGGCTGATTAGCTGTCACAGGCCGATCCAGCCTTCACCCCGGCCTCTCCAAAAAAACACCACCAGTCTTCCGAAAGATCAACAGGTCAGACCTGTCCACGTCCTGCTCGGCCAAACGGAAAATCTTTTCATTACCTGTAAAAAACTCGATACTCTCAGCCCCGCTGATTTTTTTATCCTGGACGACGGAAAAGGTGCCCTCAATCACATTCCCGCTGCCGCCCAATATCACTTATGCCGAAAGAATAACACCTGGCAGCTCCTGGACGCCAAAAATAATGATTTATTGACCCAATATCCGATATTTCAAAATAATATCACGTTCCAACCCTCACCAAACAGCGTAATCGAACTCGCAATGCTCGATAATCCTGCCGACATCCCAACGGCAAAGCCAACGGGATACCGCGGAACACTTCAGGTCAAATGCGAGTCCTCGGACTATTTTTCGGTAATTAACCATGTCGACCTCGAAGACTACCTGCTGGGCGTCGTCGGGGCCGAAATGCCCGCCAGCTGGGCAATTTCAGCCTTAGAGGCCCAATGTATCGCCGCTCGCACCTATGTCATGTATCATATGTACGTCGACCCCCTCAACCAGCTCTGGGATGTTAAAAACACTCAGGCCAGCCAGGTCTACGGCGGACTCCCCAGGGAACACCCTCGCGTCACCCAGGCAGTAAACACCACCGCGGGGGTCGTACTGACATATGGACCCCACATGGCCGAAAAAATATTCCCCGCCTACTTTAGTGCCATCTGTGGCGGACATACCCAGAACGCCGCCCCTGTTTTCGGACAAAAACTCAAACCACTCACCGGGAAACCTTGCCCCTACTGCCAACAAAACGCACCACAAAACCGCTTTAACTGGCCTGAGATCACACTTTCTAAAAAAGAACTCAGCGACTTGATCCTCCAGAGAGATAGCCAATTGGCCACCCTTCAGGAGGTCGTCTCCATCCGGGTCACCGCCACGAGCGATTATGGCCGGGTCAAACGGGTCGAACTGACCGGAAAAAACGGCAAACGACTCTCCATTCGCGGCGAAGACTTCCGATTAGCCGTCACAACCGCACAAAAACCCCTTTTAAGCAGCTGGTTCACCATGGTCGATACCGGAAAATCCTGGCAATTCAAACAAGGCCACGGCTGGGGACACGGCGTAGGACTGTGCCAATACGGCTGCCGACAGATGGCCGATAACGGCCAAAATTGCCTCGACATCTTATCATTCTACTACCCCCAGTCAACCCTGGTAAAAGTCTTCTAATTTGCCCCCCACGTCTAAAGTCGTTGTTCCTCTTTTAAATCACCCTTTAAGATCCGGGAAACAGGTTCCAAATCCCGACGCGACGGATATAACGCTCGCGTCACTGTTATTTTATTTACAAATACCCAAAACACAACACGGAATCGCCAACATTCAAGTAAAGAGACAAGCCGGTTTACTTGGTTATTGGAGATGCCGTGTTGGTTATTGAGTAGTCAATTATCGCAGCGGTCGCAGCACCCAATCGCTCCAGATTCTGTGACCATGCCGAAATTATGCACGATTTTATACGCTCCAGGGCGACCTGTAGTCTCTTGTCAGCCAGCTGGGGTCGCCTGTGCCCTTTGTAAAGGCAAAGTTCTTCGGGTCCCAGCTCATCTGGGCGTGGTTGTAATAAGCCTGGTTCATCAGGTGACAGCAGATGGCACTATGACCGCCGACGATCTCGCTGGTGATCGGCTTCTTACGCGATTCAATACAATTCATAAAGTCCGTGAGGTGGTCTTGACTCTTGTAGAGCTTCACCTTGGCACCTTGGAGATATTCCTTTTCGACCTTGTTCAGCTGGCTGTGCAGGGAAATCTTTCTGTTGCAGCCATCATAGCCGTAAAC
>JAIPFO010000029.1 GCA_021736565.1 Phycisphaerae bacterium
ATCCGGCATCACCGCCGGTGCGGCCTCACTCACCGAGCTGTTCGTGAGCTGTTTCATGTTTTTTCCATCGCCATCCATCCGGTAGATCACCGTTGTCGTGAAATCATCGGGTGAATCGCACAATATGCCATACTGACACCGCGTACTGATAAACGCGATCCCGCCATCGGGCAAATAACAGGGGTGCATATCGTCCGTGCCGTGATGGTAATGGCCACTTACCCGGTAATTCTTCTGCAAGGCCTTCTCATTGGCCGGCGGGAACGTCAACTGACGAAATCCCGTGCCGTCGACATTTACTTCATAGATCCGATACCCCTCCTGGGCCTCTCCTTTCCAATCGAATACCACTTTTTTGGCATCAAACGAAAGGTCAAACCGTCCAAAGACACCGCCTTTAAGCTCTTTAACGATTTCTTGAACACTGCCATCCTTCAACGACAACACACACAAATTCCCGCCCGGTGTCCATTGGCTGTTGATATATTCCGTATAATAGTGGTTGGCACTATAGGTCAGCCGCTTCAAGAACACAATTTTGTCAAAATCCACCTTCAGATCATCCCGGCCATTGGCCCACTTTGGCTCTGCTTGAGCGGACATTGCACTTAAGAAAAAAATAATTACAGCTAAGATATAACGCATTGAATAGGCCCTTTTAATAAACTGTTTGTCGTAAGTGTTTGTGAAATAAGAGTATGTGAGTTATTTGGTCGCTAAGTTTCACTTGTCTTTCATTAAATCATACTAAATTATAACGAAAAAGTCCACGTTTTATTCCCAGTTGTTATTTCCAGCATACCAATTTCTTCGTGAATATACTGGATTTTTCTTACTGTACTTTATATTTTATCCTTATGTCACAGAGCCAGGCAAATGAAAAACGCATTAACAGGCCATTGAACGCTTAGCCCAAATGGATATCCTGGCCCGGTGCGGGCCATTGGGGCTGCCGCAATCGAATGGCAGATTTGTATTGGCTTAATGTGACCCCAGTGTCTAAAGTGTCTAATGTAAAACTTTTTATAAGGAGCTTGTTATGTTACAGCGATGCTTTGTTAATGTTTTGTTGATTGGTGTTATTAGTTCAATGAGCCAGATGGCCTTTGGAAGTGAATGGCCGGGCTTTAGAGGACCAGGCGGTCAGGGAGTATCCAAGGCGACTGATCTACCTGTCAACTGGGATGATTCCAAAAACCTGGTATGGAAAAAGGCCATGCCCGGATATGGGTCATCCAGCCCGATTGCTCTGGGTGATAAACTGTATGTAACCTGCTATAGCGGGCATGGAACAAAGGAGAGTTCCGGCAACATTGAAGATTTAAGACTGCACACGCTGTGTATAAATGCTAAAAATGGAGATATTATATGGGATAAGAAGTTTAAGCCCAGTTTGCCGGAATCCAAAAAGGTGCGAGACCATGGATACGCCGCACCCACCCCAGTTACTGACGGAAAGCATTTATACCTGTTTTTCGGAAAAAGTGGAGTCTTTAAACTCGATCTAAACGGCGAGCAAATATGGCGAACCCGTGTAGGTGATAAAACCCACGGCTGGGGCTGCGGAACATCACCGGTACTGACTGACGACATGGTCATCGTCAATGCCAGTGTTGAAAGCGGGGCCCTGGTAGCAATTAATAAAGTCACTGGCAAGGAAACCTGGCGGGCAGAGGGGATCAAATCGTCCTGGAATACACCCCATCTGGTCAAAACCGCCGATGGTAAACAGGAACTGGCAGTGAGTATCAAAGGATTTATCCTGGGCTACGACCCAAAAACAGGTGAGGAACTATGGCGGTGTGAAGGGATCTCCGATTATATCTGCCCGAGTATCATCTCGCAGGATGGAATTTTGTACGCCCTTGGCGGACGCAGCTCAAAAGCGATAGCCCTGCGAAGTGGCGGCCGGGGTGACGTGACCAAATCGCATAAAATCTGGCAAGCTGATGTTGGCGCAAATGTGTCATCGCCGGTGATTCATGACGGCCATCTTTACTGGGTGAGTGATCGCAATAAAACCGCCTATTGCCTGGGATTAGCCGACGGGGCGATAAAATATGCCGAATCAGTTAAAATTCAACCTTACGCCTCAGCCCTGCTGGCCGATGGCCGACTCTACATCGTTACCCGATTTGACGGGACATTGGTCCTGGCCGCTAAGCCGAAATTCGAACGTTTGGCACTTAATGTCCTCGACGATAAAAGCGCATTTCACGCCAGCCCTATCGTCAGCGGTGGAAATCTGATATTGCGGAGTGATCGGTATGTGTATTCCTTTGGCAATGGTCGTTAAACGATTCGAACTTGCTGTAAAACATGGGGATATACCGTTCAAGGTGAATGTGTACCTCGTGTATGACATTGCCAGCAGGGAGGGGGTGGTCATTGACCCCGGAGACCGGGCAGCAGGATTGGAAAGACTGATCGAAGTTGAAAAATTGAATGTTGTGGCCGTATTGAACACGCACGGGCATTTCGATCATAGTGACGCCAACAGCTATTACAGTGGCCGATATGGTTGCAAAGTATATGGTAGCCGGGCAGAAGAGTATAACTATGACCGGAACAATGCCGATAGCCACCCTGATATCTTCTTTGACGATGGCGATGTTATAAATCTGGACGCCTTCACCATCCGTGTGATCCAAACCCCAGGACATTCCAGGGGGAGCAGTAATCTCCTTGTTGAAACGATCGGTGCGACCATCCTTTTTACTGGAGACAACCTGTTCAAAGGAAAGATCGGGCGGACATGGCCAGACGACGAGTTCTCAGCCCGCCAAAAACAACAGCAGCTCATTAACGCAATTAAGGAAAAACTTTTCTGCCTGGACGGCGAAATAAAAGTCTATCCCGGCCATGGCGATATGACAACGATCGGACAGGAGCGGTTAACCAATCGCTATCTGATATAATCGCTGCAAATAACATATCATTGGCCTGACGACATAAAGGGCCATGGCGAGGTTCATAAGGAGATCGTATCATGAAAAAAATATCAAGGCGAAAGTTCATCATAGGAAGTGGAGTAGCGGTATCGGTCGCCGGCGGGTGTATGTGTACAAAAACCGGGCGGGCAACCCTCACCGGGGTGGGCAACACCCCAGCGATAGACCCTGCAGCTTATACTATCACCAACAGCGAACTCCGGATAGACCTCGACAAGGAACCCCGGCTAAAGCCCATCGGCAGCGCGGTGAAAATTCTGGACGAGACATTAAAAGTGCCCCTGGTCATCGTTCAAAAAGAAGAGGGGGTATATATCGCCACTTCAATCAAATGCACACACCGGGGCGTTGAAGTAGAGTATCGACCTGAGGATAAATGTTTCAGGTGTGCCAGCCTGGGCGGCAGTGAATTTAAAACCGATGGCACAAAGATCAAAGGCTTCGCAAAAGGACCTCTGAAATCATATCCCACCGCGATGGAAGGGCATGTGCTAAAGATAGACATAACGAATAATGAGTAAGCAACCAAAACGGCTCCCCGCGTCATTCCCGACGCGACGGGATTGGACACAAAAAAGACTTTAAATCTGAAAGGATTCTCAATGGCCCCAAAACACTTAAAAATGGTACACGCAGTATATTTCACACTCGAAGATGACTCTCCCGAGGCGATTGATAACCTTGTTGAGGATTGTCATAAATATCTGGACGGCCAGGAAGGCGTCGCGTTTTTCGCCGCCGGACTGCGAGAAACAACCTGTACCCGCCCGGTTAACGACCAGGATTTTGAGGTCGGTTTGTATGTCGTATTCGACAGCAAACAAGCCCACGATACCTACCAGGAATCTCCGCAGCATAAAGAGTTTATCGAAAGAAACAAGGCCAACTGGAAACAGGTGAGAGTGTTCGACTCAACAACCTGCTAGTCTCTCGAAAAAAACAGACGCCAACCCCATGGCCTCATGTGCCCTTTAGCGAGGGTGACGTCAAAAGTCAATATTGACACCAGAAAGGGGGGATCAAACACCTGGCGCAGGGCGTCACAATACTTTCGACGCCCACGTCTTTGCAAATCCCATTTAGGGTCTCCCGGGGAGTGGTTTGGCCAGGGCGGCGGTTATGAACGCCACCAGCCTGGATCGCGCAGGTATTCTTTTAAAGAAAGTGCTGCCACGACGCCATCGGCGATAGCGGTTACCAACTGCATGGCGGCCCCAACCCGGCAATCGCCAGCAACAAATATCCCCGGGACGCTTGTTCGCAGGTACCTCGGGTCGCATTGAATAAACCCGGACTCGTCCAGGTCAACAATGCCGTTGAGGAATTTTGTGTTGGGATTCATGCCGACAAAGATGAACACGCCGTCACAGTCTAATATTTCAGAATCTTGGGTTTTTACGTTTTGAAGTGTGGCCGATTCGACCTTGTTGCTGCCGTTAATGGAGGTGACCACCGAATCGTAGCGGATTTCGATGATTCCTTTCTTAGCCTCTTCGATTAATTCTTCGACCAGTATGGGGGTGGCTCTAAATTCCTGACGACGATGGACCATGGTGACTTTCTTGCAGAATTTCGCCAGGTGGAGGGTATCTTCCACCGCTACATTGCCACCGCCAATACTTATGACGTGCTTGTCACGGAAAAACGGGGCGTCGCAGGTGCCACAATAGCTGACTCCGGCACCGGCCTGACGGAATTTTTCTTCCCCTTCCACCCCCAGTTTTCGATATTCGCTGCCGGGGGTAAGGATGATCACTTTGGCCAGATAGACCTCTTCATCGGTATGGACTTCCAGCAGGCCATCATCCCGGCGGATAATCGTCTCAACTTCGCTGTTATTCTTAATTTCAGCATCAAATGACGTCACCTGCTTGACCATGGCGTCAATCATATCCGGGCCACTGATCTGGCCAATTGCCGGGTAATTTTCGATCCGGTCGGTGAGGTTGATTTGGCCGCCTGGAACGAATTTGTCCAGTACGACGGTGTCAAACCGGTCACGAGCGCTGTACAAAGCGGCACCTAAACCTGCAGGGCCCGCTCCAATGATGACGACATCTTTAGATATTTCTGCCATGATATTCCTTATCGTGATTAGTATGTTGTCTTTGACGCTGGCGTCATGTTATAAGTCATTCAATTGATTATATTGCTCATTTGAGATTCTTCTTTTTGGGCTATTTTACGCTGCCATGATCCAATAATTTCACCAGCATTTTCAAAACTGTTTAAAATATCATCCTTCGAAGTGATCTGGATCACCTGGATAGTTTGGGGGCCGAGGATATCCTTTTGCCATAAGAGCTGGTTATCAAGGCTGTAATATAATTCCTGGCCTGGAGGGGCTGGAGGCCGCGTCACAACCTGCTGGGTTTGGGCACCCGTGCCGTCCGGATAGGCCTGACGCACGTTCTCTGGGATCTGCCCGCCTGTTTTTACATGAAATATGCCTATGGAGTTGGTGAGTGGTACCGCCAGAATGGCTCCATCCGAAATATCATTCTTAACGACAAGTGCCGAAAAGAAATCTAACAAAGGGAATGGTATAAAATTATCAACGGCAACGGCCTTGTATTTTGGTGTCAAGATGACCCCATTGCTGTATTCCAGTGTCACTCGTTGATACCCCATTCTTCCGGGTTTGATTTCTTCGTAGTGATACTCGGAAAGATCATTGGCAATCGTATAGTTTTTCTGAACATAAAAAAAACCGCTTTTTTTGTTTTCCGGGCCTTCATATACATTTTCTATTCGCAATTCATGCCCTTCGAGCACCAGGCCACTTTCGGATTGAGGATGAATTTGCCATGAGATGACACTATAGCCGATATTGGTGCCGTTGACCTGATAAATATAGTAGTTCTGGATTGGTTCTTGTCCGAGATATTTTGACAGTCCATTTTGAGCAACAGTCTGAACGAGTTGGCGGGCATTATCCTGGGCACGACGTAACTGCCCACGACTCAGGACCATTAAATAGGCACCAAACAAACAGCCTAGCAGGATCAACGCCAACACCGCTGTCGCCAGGGTTGGGTTATGAAGGCTAGATTGGCTTTTACCCTGTTGGAAAAAGTTCAAAATCCCTTTTTTATCGTCATTAGTGCTCATGTGACGGATTTTAAGGGTTTTTTGTGCGAATTGCAACCTTTGATATTTGCCAGGCGGCTATTCGGCGAAGACTTTTGAATCTTCGTAGAAGGATTGCATTCCGGCCGTGGTGAGGGGATGATCCGCTACTTTTCCCAAAATGTCAGCGGGAACGGTCAGAATATCGGCCCCCGCAAGGAGGCTCTCTGAAACCTGGGCAAAGTTTCTAAAACTGGCCGCCAGGATTTCAGTTTGGATGTTGTAATTAGAAAAGATCACAGCGATTTCCTGAATCAGCCGGCTGCCAATATCTTTCCGCTTGCCACCACAGGCGACATATTCTGTATTGAACACGTTCTGGTCGCCTTTGGCGTTTTTATGGTCTTCGACCATGTACAGGCTGTTGCCTGGGGCTTTTTCGGGGTGATCGTTTTTATAGGCGTAATCCGCCAGACGTCCCAAAAATGGACTGACATAACCGGCACCCGCACGGGCGGCCCAGAGGGCCTGCGTCGAATTGAAAATCAGGGTCGCATTGATGATAATGTCACGTTCCCACAGGGCGCGAATAACCTTCAGGCCGGTGTAGGGGTCATAAGTAGGGTCTACTGCCTGATATCCGCCGACCGGGACTTTGATCACGGCATTTTCGCCCCAGGAGGCCAGCTCCATGGCCTCGGCGATCATCTCCGATTCGGTAAGTCGGGTAAGTTCCAGGCTGACCGGGTAGGGGTGCAATAGTTTCAAAAGCTCAATACTTATCTCTTTGGCCTGGCTCGTGCTTTTCGCGCCTGCCCGTTTCAGCAATGTCGGGTTCGTGGTAACCCCGCTGATGATACCGGCCCTGAATAACGGCTCAATCTCTGAAATCGCGGCAGTATCAGCGAATATACGGGGTCCGTGTGTGGCCGGGTGAGGGAGTTTTTTATCGGAGGACACCTTAAGTGTTAAGGGCATTTGAACACGGCGACCACGCGTTTCGGACTGAGACTGACTTATTGGAAACATTTCAATACCTTTCTTTTAAGATGACTTTCAAACATTTTAGTGCCCTAATACCATGTATAGCAGGGCTTTTACATACTCATGGATGAATAGACACTTTTAAACTGGACCTCGAACCTGAGTCGAATGATCAGGATGGCATTCTAAAAACCCTGCGATTTAACTCATTAAGTCTGTCACAAGTTAAAAAGTACATAAGCGTTCACGCGAAAATGTCTTATTTTCGCCGTAAGCCACCCGTGAGCCTCTGGCAGGCAGTATGATAAACGGTCCAGAGACCATCTCCTGACCACGGAGTGGTCAAATAATAATAACCGCGGGTGAACGCAGTGAAACCCGTGGCATGGAGTACAATTGTGTGAACACAAAAAGTACATAAGTACTCAATTATGACTATATGCCTGGAATTCAGTAAAGGCAAGGCCTGCATAAATGAAACCGGGCGGGATAAGACCCGCCCGAATGTTGATTGTAATTGACGCCCGCTTCCCGCATCTCAAAGGCCGATCTGAACCATGAAAATCGACTCTTGACGTGGGGGCTTCATGGAAATATTCCTGGTAATTGTGCTGCTCCAGTATATCAAACGTGTTCTAATGACGGGTCCTTCAACTCAGCAGTCTCTCGTTCGGCGATTCGACAACGGCCCTGAAGGTTATCCAGGACGTTCATAAAGTTAATATAGGAATCGTAAGGACTGTCATATGGGTTGAAATACTTATGGACGTCACCGTCTGCAAACCACTTGGTACACATGTAATAAAAGTGGTCAGAGGTTTGCAATTTTCGCCAGTCGCTTAGAATATCCGGGTCGCCGGAATCTTTAACCTTCTTTTCCAGTTGGTAAAGTTCGTGCAGCGCATTCGATTGCATGGCGTTACCCAGCCACGCCGAGAGGTCCCGTTCGACATCGGCCCAACTGGTCATCCAGGGGACATCATATTCGCCCACCGGGTCGAAGGTGTCTATCACCTCCGATGGCAACATGAAATTGTTGTCCGGATGACGGAGTACTTCTTGTGGCAGATGTTCCATAAACTTAAATATTCCGGTATCTTCCCACTGATGTTCACCAAAAGTTTCATAATCCATAAACAGGTTAACTGTATGGCCGCAACCATTGACATTGGAAACCCATTTGGAAAACTTTGTGGCCGTTAACGGCCATTCAGGCCAATCCTGATTCGAAAAGCGAAACGCGATATCATCACTTAATCGGTAATTTTTCAGTAACAGGCGGATGTCATTCTCGCCCGGGGGGGTATAAAGAAAATTCGGACTGCGATAGCCCAAAATATGATCGGCTCCTTCACAAACGACACCCTTGAATCCCGCCTCTTTGGCCCAGGTGGCGACATCGTTGTTGTAGATCAATTCAGTATCTCGGAAAACGTTGGGTTCCTGGCCGAATAGGTCCATGATCCGTTTTTTATGCATCTCGACCTGTTCGGTAAACTCTTCCTTCGAGTAGAGAAACGAAAGGCTGTGGTAATAGGTTTCAGCAAGAAATTCAACACAGCCGGTTTGTGCCAGGGCATGAAATGTGCTTATCACTTCTGGAGAAAACGCTTCAAACTGATCCAAAACAGTGCCGGTAAGGCTATAGGCGATCTTAAACTGACCCTGGTGCCTTTCGATGAGCTTTAGCATGAGGCGATTCGCCGGCAGATAACACTTACCGGCGACCTTACGGCATATCTTGGCATTTTTATAATCGTCAAAATAATTATGATCCTTATCAAATACACTATAACGGCGTAATCGATTCGGTTGATGAACCTGAAAATAAAAACACACTGAAGCCATATTGTAACTCCCTATCTCTTGGTGGTTTACAGCTTACGGAAAACGCATATCTACTCGGTTAAAACAGCCCCACGGCTCGCCGATAAGGTGCCCGTATTCAAAATTATTCAATGGTTGACCCGCGGGCCAGGGGGCCTAAACAGGCACTGCCGCGACGGACTCATACACCTCAATGCAATCTTTGGCGGCATCTTCCCAGGACAACTTTCGGACCTCAAAATTCCCATGCTCACGCAGCGTTTCCTGCAATGGCGGATGACGCAAAACCGCGACGATCTTGTTGGCCATTTCATTCACATCCCAAAAATCCACTTTCAGGGCATGATTTAATACTTCTGAAACGCCACTTTGCTTGCTGATGATCACGGGAACATCATTTCGAAGGGCTTCCAGTGGCACCAGGCCAAAGGGTTCCGAAACGGAGGGCATCACAAACAGATCGGCCATTCGGAATATCCGATCAACATCGTTCCCTCGTAAGAAACCGGTAAATAACACCTTGTGGCCAATACCCATTTCGGCGGCTAATTCGATCATTCGACGGGCCATGTCTCCCGAACCGGCCATGACAAACTTTACATTGTCCATGACTTCGAGCACTTTTTTTGCGGCCGCTATGAAATACTCCGGCCCCTTCTGCATGGTAATACGCCCCAAAAACAGGACGATCTTCTCATCGTTTTCAATGGAACGGGCCGTGGATTTAACAAAGCCCCCTTGCCGTTCAATGGCATTATAGACGACTGTGACTTTCGATTCCGGCACACTATAGCGACTCAATACAATATTGCGGGTCAAGTGACTGACCGCGATGACTTTATCGGCGTAATGTAAGCCCTGACGTTCAATGTCATAGACCATCTGGTTGACATCCTCACCGCTACGATCAAATTCGGTCGAATGAATATGCACAACCAGCGGTTTACCAGATAATGCAGAAACCGCAATACCCGCCGGATATGTCATCCAGTCATGAGCATGAACAACATCAAATTCTTCTTCACGCGAAATTAAAGTGGCGATTCGGGCATACCGTTGGACTTCCTGGTAGAGGTCGTTGCCATAATTGCCTCCCATTTGTTCCAGCGATTCAATGTTCAAGGCCTGGCCGAACTGTTCGCCCAATTTTTTAAGGGCTTCACCTGCGGATCCTTCACGAAGTTTTGCCAGGGTTTCCTGGTAAGACTCCTCGGTTTGATAGGGTTGGATCAGCGAGGGGACCGTTCGAAAGCTGACATGGCTGAATTCGGTGTTTCCAAATAATGCCGGGCCCGAAAGTTGCTCAGCGATAGGCGAATCTTCTTCAGGGGCATGACTCGAAACAGGAACGGGAACAGAAACGGTCCCGGAACCTGCCATTTTAACATGCGAAGAATATTCATTTGGGATAGGTCGGGGTAGTACAAAGACTATTTCTGTTCCACACTGACTCATTGCACGTGTCAATCCATAACACGCTGTTCCCAAACCGCCTGATATAAACGGCGGAAACTCCCAGCCAAGCATTAAAACTTTCATTAAATACATCTCCGAGTCATATCATGATTTCGAGTCGCCAGCATTCGCTGAACTCTATCGTAATACGTTAATAGGCAAAACGTCCAATACGGCCAATTAAAAACCCCAACCTATGGCTTCAATACCAAACGATCTATCAGTTTTATTTTTTTATGCTCTCGTCCCTTACTGTATCAAACATAGATATTATGACATGACAATATGAGCAAAGCAAGCTTACTTTGCTAAAAAAACATTTTTTCACTTGGCTTTTTAAAATAATGCTTGCCTCATGAGTCTAAGTACTCTTCGACTCCATTTTCCGAATCGTAAGGGTTGCTTTTCAATAGGAAAATCGACTTTTGATGTGGGAATCAAAAATAGGCTTTTTTAACGAAAAACACATCATCTGAAATCCAGATGATTTATCAATATATCAAGTATTTCTGACGCCAGCGTCATATCTTTTTGAAGCTTGTTTCTGCATGTTAAAGCCAATATTAAGGCGAAAAATTACTTTTGGCGCGGGAATCATCTTATATTTTTTATTGAACTCACCAACTTTTGTCAATTGATGCGTTGTTAGCTTATCGGCATGGAGGGACCATATAACTTAAAAAATACGCTATTTAAATCTCTAATTGCGATATTTGAGTAAATATTGTACTTCCAGTGCCTTAGCCCTTTTCTTTCGAACAACGAATGAAAATATTTTCTACTCTATGGGCGGGCCAAAATGAGTGTCTTCTGGCGAGCTATTCGTAATCACCTTGCTGGAACTTTTCCATCTCTAAAAGGGCATTTATCAGGAACCTTCAAAATTGACGACTGAGTCATGACCCTTTTGAAGCATTGAGTTTCGTGTCAAGTCATCTGTTTAATGTCTCAATATCGACTTTCAACCAATCATCAATCCTGATCTCTTCATTAGCCATTTGAAATTGCCGATTAATTTTGCTATAATTCTCCATTCTGAACCGATGAGCTTGGGTGTATCGTACCCCATGTCAGGCCTAAACTATTGTATGAAAACACTTACGACAAAGGATATCCCTATGACCAATACTCTGACCGAAAAAATACTCAAAGCACATCTTATCGAGGGGCACATGGCACCCGGCAGCGAAATCGGTATTCGTATTGACCAGACCATTACGCAGGATGCCACCGGCACCACTGCAATGCTTTTGTTTGAATCCATGGGGCTGGATCGAGTTCGGACAGATGTCTCGGTGAGCTATGTGGATCATAATATGGCACAGTTTGGCCCTGAAAATCATAATGACCATCTTTATCTCCAGTCCATCGCTCGAAAATCAGGTATTTATCACAGCCGTCCCGGTAATGGAATATGCCATCAGGTGCACCTGGAACGTTTTTCCACACCCGGCGCGACTCAGCTTGGCAGTGACAGTCATACGCCCACAACCGGTGGCGCGGGAGTCCTCTCGATTGGGGCCGGCGGACTGGATGTCGCGGTGGCCATGGGGGGCGGGGCCTTCTATCTCACCACGCCTAAGGTCATTGGTATCAGATTAACCGGGAAACTCTCGCCATGGGTTGCCGCCAAGGATGTCATTCTCAAAGTCCTCTCCATTCTTTCCACTCGGGGAAATGTCGGCTGTGTCGCTGAATATTTCGGGGAAGGGGTCGCCTCTCTAACCATACCACAGCGAGCAACCATTACCAATATGGGCGCCGAATTGGGAGTCACCACGAGTATTTTCCCATCGGATGAACAAACCGAAGCATTTCTAAAAGCTCAAGGTCGCCAAGAAGTCTATAAGCCTTTAAGTGCCGACCCTGACGCTAGTTATGATCGAATTATCGAGGTCGACCTCGGGCAGCTTGAGCCACTGACCGCCGCGCCCTCCTCGCCGGACAATATAAGATCTATCGTAGAAGTTGGTGAGATTGATGTTCATCAGGTTCTTCTGGGCAGTTGTACCAATAGCAGCTATCGCGACCTGATGACCGTCGCGGCCATCCTTAAGGGAAAAACGGTTCACCCTCAAGTAGAATTTGGTATTTCACCCGGCTCTCGACAGGTTCTCAACCTTATCGCCAGAAACGGCGCACTGAGCGATCTGATCAGCTCCGGTGCCCGAATTTTGGAGAATGGCTGCGGACCTTGTATCGGCCAGGGCTCTTCTCCCGGAAATGGCAGGGTGAGTGTGCGAACGTTCAACCGGAATTTCAAAGGGCGGAGCGGGACCCGGGAAGACCTGGTCTATTTGGTCAGCCCTGAAGTTGCCGCCGCCGTGGCACTAACAGGTAAAATGACCGATCCAAGAAAGCTTCCGGAGCTATTGGGTATTGTATATCCGACGATTGAAGAGCTGACGACCATTGACATCAATGACAGCTTCATCGAGAAACCTCTCAGTGTTGAAGAAGCGAAAACAGCCGAGGTCATTCGACCGGCCACTATCGTTACACCGCCGGCGGCCCCCAAGCCCCCCAAGAAACTCGACGGAGTGGTTACCCTGTATTGCGGTGATAAGATCACCACCGATCATATCATGCCGGCCGGTAGCTTCCTCAAATATCGCTCGAATGTTCCAGAATATGCCAAATATGTCTTCAATTGCTTCAATGAGGAGGGAAAACCGACCCTTGCTGAGCGAGCCCTTGCGAATAAGGATAAGGGGATTCACAATATCATTATTGCCGGCGATAGCTATGGGCAGGGGTCCTCACGCGAACATGCCGCACTTTGCCCGATGTATTTGGGGATTCGGCTGGTTATCGCCAAGGCCATCGAGCGAATACACAAGGCCAACCTGGTGAACTTCGCCATCGCCCCGGCCATATTTGACGACCCGGCCGACTATGAGCGTATCAGCCTGAATGACCAGCTTGTGGCCGAAAATTTTGATAAGGCCCTGTCAGGATCGAACACCGTCACGATTAAAAATGTAACGGCGGGATTTGAATTTAAATGTAAGCTCGACCTTACTGGGAGGGAACGTGAAATCCTTCTGGCGGGTGGAAAGCTTAATCATACTAGGCAACTGGCTTAAGAGTGCGTAAGTCTTTACAATAAAAATATTTACTGGAAAAAAACTGACCCGCTTTCGACCAGGTCGATTGGAATAACTGTTTTTTTAAATTTTTATTGAAATTATATTACCACTTCTATCGTCTATAGGTTCAGAGCTGAGTGGTTGTTATCGATAAACAATGAACTCAGTTTTGAGCCGTGAATATGGTGTTGTTTCTGATAATTGCCTTTTTCAATAAAGACGATAGAGACTGAATACTTTTATATGTTGGATAAATACTATGATAGAATTCAAATGCGATAAATGTAACCATCCCTATAAGGTTAGTGATGAACATGCTGGCAAGAAGATTCGTTGCAAGAAATGTGGTCACAGGGCTCAGGTCCCCGCAGTACCATCAAGTTCGGATAGCTTTCATGATACCGTTCAATATGCCAAAGACGGGATAACACCTGTTTTTGATGAGATTTTCAACGAATTGCTCAAGCAAGAGCAGAATGCGCCAACGGTTGAATACGATTGATCGGACTGGTGTTATTGAATTCGACGTGCGATCAAAACCGTTGGTAGTGGGTACCAACGGTTTTTTTACAACTCTGAAAAGTTTTTTAGCATTTTCAGGCCGACTTTTTGTGATTTTTCCGGGTGAAATTGGGTGGCAATGAGGTTGTCCCGGTGGATACTCGAGGCAAACGCACCGCCATGGTCGGTGGTGGTGGCGATTATCGAATCATCCGCGGGCTCAACGTAATAGGAATGAACGAAATAAACGAACGCACCGTCCTCAATACCGTGGTAGAGAGGGACATCCGGGTTGATTTTCAGGGAGTTCCATCCCATGTGGGGAATTTTGAGCTTGTTTCCCGCTTGATGATCGGTGAAATCAAATCGCTTTACCTTCCCCGGGATGATGCCCAACCCTTCAAACTCACCATCTTCGTAACTGACATCGAAGAGCAACTGTAACCCTAAACATATGCCCAGGAACCACTTACCGTCGGAAATCGCCTTCTTTATCGGCGCGACCAATTCCTTTTCGTGTAGGGTGTTAATCGCATCCTTGAACGCTCCAACTCCAGGGAGCACTATTTTATCCGCAGCCTCTATCTGGTCCGGCCGGGTGACGAGCTTTACCTGGGCACCGACCTTTTCAAGGGCCTTCAGGACGCTGTGCAGGTTGCCCATGCCATAATCAATGAGTGCTATCATATCGTCGTTTCAAAAGTGTTTGGTGTTGACGCCAGCATTATAACTATTTTTGAGGCGGTTTTTCGCATCTAAGTAAGGCGAATTTAAACTGAAAAATAAGTTTTAACTGGCGTGTAGTGTTCATTGTTCCGGAGCGATGGTGTAAAATGTCCAGACGTTACGTTTAATTCGCCTGGTTCCCGGGCATTAGCGGGTATAGACGACGATCTCAACCCGCCGGTTTTGGGCTTTACCGCCATTACTGACGGGATGGAACTGGCCTCGACCCGCGGCAACCATGTTCCGGGCGGAGATACCGTTTTCAACCAGGTAGCGAACAACCGCCAGCGATCGTTGGGTCGACAGTTCCCAGTTGTCTTTCCATTTGCTCTTACGGATCGGGTCGGTATCGGTATGGCCGACCACCCAGACTTCCTTACCTTCATAATCACGCCGGATCGCTGAGGTGATCTGTTGCAGGCGTGCTTTAGACTCTGATTTCAGAGTGACCTGGCCGGAGCTAAATAGTACGTTACTTCCAATAGTCACTGTAATGGTGCCCCGCAGGTTATCCTTCACGCCACCCATTTTTTCCAGGTCGCTTTTACCCGGTGCAACCACCGCAGGCTTCTTGTTGAGTTCTGCCTGACAATTGGTCAACATCTGGCGATATTGTTCTTTGTTGTTTTCACATTCCTGGTTTTGGGCCATCAATGTGGTGAAATTAGCATCCAGATTATCGTACTCGACACGCAGTAAATTATACTGCTTTTTCCAATCCTGACATCCGCTAGTGGTTATCACTATTGCGACTAATCCCAAAATCATCCATTTAGTTGCTCTCATCATCATACTCCAATAAAAGATATTATAATATTCAATCAGTTACGTTAATTTTTTCCGCTATCAATTTGGGGTTTTACCCCCTCTTTAATTTCTTCCTTGGCTTTTTGGCGGGCCTTTTCATCACGCATCAGTAGCTGGACGTCTTTAATTATACGGCGAATTCGCTTGGCTGTAATATACAGGACGCCACCGAGATTTGCCACTGAAATTACAAAGATATACATGGGCCATTCAGGCGTGCTCCATTTATAGAACTTTATCTGCACTTTTTCGGTGTTGCTGGCGATGAATATGATAATGATAATCGCTAACACTACCAAAAGGCTGACTTTTGTCCAGATTTTTATCTTTCGCCAATTCATATTTACTCTAGGGTATCAAGGTGGGCGGCGATAATGCCAGGCTAAAATAGGCGATAATCGCATCATGCAACAGCATAACCAGCAACGTTCCCATGGATAAAAAAGGGCCGTACGGTATTTCCTTGCTGCGTTTTGTTACTAATCGGGTTATGGCCCATGCCAGGCCAAAAAACGGTGCGACGAAAAAGGCCACTAACGGTGTCGCCCAGCCCAGCATCGCTCCCACAGCGGCCATCAGGTGCACATCACCCATGCCCATGGCTTCCCGGCCGAATGCCAGAGAGCCCAGGATACGGGTGGCCCATACCACCGCCCCTCCTATCATAAAGCCAAACAGGCTGCCAAGCAAGCCCGCACACCATTTTTGTGAAATAATTATTTCAGACCACTTACCGGAGAGGTCCGATTCGCCGGTAAGGAGCTTAACCGCCAACCACGCCAGTAGTGCCGGTGTCGCCAGGAACGCCAGTTCTCTAACCATTTCCGGCCGTACTTTTACATCATCCATGTCAAAGGGGAAATCGCTGCTGTTTTTTTCCTCCTTTTTCGATGTGTTTTCTTGTAAGTTACTTCTAGTGCTCGGGTTATCTTTTTTTGCCTTTTCAATTTCTTCCTGCTGTTTGGCCTGCTTCTCAGCGAGCATTGCGTCAAATTCAACAAAACTCCGCTTGATGATTCCGAATTTTAACAGGAGCAGGCTAATGAGTATTCCAAGCGTCGCGCCCGCTGCAGCGGCTGCGATGGTGGGACTGGCATAGGGGATGATATTCCATAAGTCATTTGTCGGCAGGGCGAAAAAATAGGGCCAGATTATACTGAATATCAAGGCGGCCACGGTGATGAAATAAGTGACCGATAGGGGAATGATCCAATGCTCAGCGTCTATCAGCGACGAGGCCAGTAAACCCGAGAGTAGGATCAGGTGGCCGATGAGGATCAGGTAACCGCCCTGTTCAAAGGGGGGGATGTAGGCTCGAATTCCCGTCTGAAAGTACATTACATACAGAAAAACAAAGAGCAATGCGGTGATAAGTTCGACAAAGGGGTATCGAATCGAGTAGGGCGTTTTGCAATATCGGCACTTGCCACCGAGATAAAACCAGGCGAAAATTGGGACATTGTCGTACCAGGCCAGCTGGTGATCGCAACTGGGGCAGTGGCTGCCGGGCTTACTAAGGG
>JAIPFO010000030.1 GCA_021736565.1 Phycisphaerae bacterium
CATCACTATTACAAGAAACATTTCTCTTTAATCCCTGTCATTCTAGCGTCAGTGACCATAATAGTTTAAAGTCCGTTTTCCACATCCTAAAGCGTGTTTTATAAATGAAATATGTTTTGACGCGAAAATCACACAAGGTATTCGGACCATATTTAAACTTGGCTGATTCTCGTCCGTTGAAAAATAAAAAATAGCCCGATACGCTCCGGATAATCTCTGTTTTCGACATAATCCTTACAATACTATTCTTTTCTGTTAAAAAAAAACGATTATACCAAATAGTCCGGCCAGTTTTCCCCAAAATATTCACAATGCATCACCAAAATTGATTTCAGATCTTCCCCAGAAGAGATTTATCCCACGCGATTCTTCCCATTATTCTTCTGCCACCTTGCCAAAATAACCTTCCTGATTTTTTTGAGCAAAGCTGGTAGTGCCTGTTTCCGATAGTCACCGTGGGCAGCACCGACATTGCCGACCGAAGAGTCGACAAGGTCGTGATCGCTCGCCATATCATATTATTTCTGATACCAGTGCCATATGTTTTGAAGCGATGATTCTGGTATCGAACCGACATTTTT
Organism: Phycisphaerae bacterium; assembly: GCA_021736565.1. Taxonomy (GTDB): domain Bacteria; phylum Planctomycetota; class Phycisphaerae; order Sedimentisphaerales; family SM23-30; genus JAIPFO01. The sequence goes on from JAIPFO010000030.1 coordinate 582, forward strand.
TTTGCGTTAATATCGACGTTTGACGCAATCAATACTTAATAATGAACGTAGACGCCAGCGTCAAAAGTATTTTTGAAGCCCATTTCCCGCATCTTAAAGAGCGATTTTAAAGACGAAAAGTACTTTTGACATAGGAATCACCAAGAGGATTTGAACTTAGGAGGGCCGCGAAAAGTGAGCAGTAAACCGACATCAAATAAATATGAACTCATCATGGTGGGTTCCATTCTATTACTTCTAGCAATGATCATCATCCCAGAGTTTTCGGAAGCGAAAGAAGACCCGATCGACGTTAAACTATCGAACTCATTACAGCTCATCCAATCTCAATTGGACATCTATCGGGTCCAGCATCAGAATCAATATCCGTGCGGCGACCCCAAAAACCCAGACGGGCCGGCCATTTTCGTTACACGCCTGACCCATAGGACCTCTGAGGACCACCGATCCGATGGCCATTTCGGTCCGTATCTCGATGGGATGCCCGTTAATCCACTCAATGGTTTCAACACGGTTCGATACGGCACAAATCCAGGTACCAACCAGGCGGGCTGGTGCTTTAATTCTGCGACCGGCATTATCAGCTCTGACGTCACGCTTAACCGTGTCATGGAACAATGACGTCAGGATCAAAAGAATTAAGGAACATCATTTTCAGTATTTAATCAACGTTTTGACGCGTCAAGATTGATTTTTGACGCAGCGATCACCAAGAGTCTCAGGAGACATTGAATTGGGATTAACACGTAAATTAACATTTATATTTGCAGGATTGTTCACTTTGGTTGGGACAACCGCATACTTAGCCACATATTTCGGTCAGGCAAGCATTGGCCGTGTTGCCCCTTATCTCGGCTGGGTCCTGTTCTGCCTGACAACATCGTTAAGTATAACCCTGATATGCTATATCTGGCGTAATCACACACACAGTCTCGAAATCATTAAAAGGCAATTGCGGCAATTCGAACAGGACAATCATATCGGCATTATCATGGTTGACGCCGATAACGAAGCGGCGGGCATGGTCAAAGCCATTAATCGGTACCTAACGCATATCAAATTTCATTTAGAAAAAGATCTGAGATGTCAAAAAGAAATGAAATTGCAGATCAACGCTGCCGAGACGGAAAAATGTCAGGCCGAAGCGGTTATTCACAGTATTCCTGAAGCGGTGATTGTCGCCGACCAGAATAATGAGCTGCTCCAGGCCAATCGCGTTGCGCAGGAGTTATTTGATTTTAGCCTTGACCTGAATTCCCATATGCCGATTGAGCAGGTTATTAAAGATGATGACATTCTGGCGTTAATTCAAAACGCCCGGGAAAGCCAGAAAAAAACACTGACTTGCAGCCTGGAACACCAAGACCCCATCACGCATAAATCACTCAATTTGAAGATCATCGCTTCAACGGTCCGTAATACCCAGAAGGACGTTATCGGTGTGGTCCTGGTTGTTCATGATATGACCGCTGAGAAAGAAATCGCCCGTATGAAAGATGGCATTCTCAGCACCGTCTCGCACGAACTAAAAACACCACTTGCAAGTATTCGGGCCTATACCGAAATGCTACTCGACGGTGAAAGCAACAGCGAAGAAACGAGTCATAATTTCTGCAAAATCATTCTAGACCAGACCCTTCGACTCGACCAGATGATCGATGACATCCTCAATATTTCAAAAATTGAATCGGGACGGCTGAGGATAAAAATAGAACCAACGGACCTAACTTCACTTATTCAAAAGATTGAAATAGTAATAAAGCCCCAAGCCCAGCAAAAGAACATCCACATCGTCATTGATACTCCCAAGGTTCCAATGGTAATTAACGCCGATAAAGAGATGATCTTTCAGGCCCTGCTCAACCTTCTGAGTAACGCGATTAAATACTCGAGACCCCACAGTCAGATCACGATCGCTCTCTGGCCACATGGCATTGATCATATTTCCATCGAAGTATATGACCAGGGGGTTGGGATTCCCGAAGAAGCATTGGGGCATATTTTTGATAAATTTTATCGTGTCCCCGGTCATCAGCATATGGCCAGAGGGACTGGCCTGGGACTAAACCTGGTACAACAAATCATCGAAACTATTCATCAGGGTGAAATACAAGTAGAAAGCACGCCCGAAAAGGGAAGTCGATTCACCGTAAACCTTCCGATCCATTCGCCAAACCCGGACCCCTCCACAATCAACTCAGACGTTACACAACAAGAAATCACATCACTCGCACTATAAATGGAAAGAACTATGGAGAAAACTAACGAAAAGATAATGGTCATTGACGACGAGATACACATTTTGCACATCATTTCACTAAAGCTTCGTAATGCGGGCTATGAGGTGATTACCGCCCAGGACGGCCAGGAGGCGTTGGAGACCATTCAAGTTGAACTGCCCGACCTGATCATCACCGATTACCAAATGCCTTATCTCTCTGGATTGGAATTATGCCAGCGATTGAAACAAATACCTTCGACCCGGCACATTCCGGCCATCATGCTCACGGCACGTGGATTTGACCTGGATGCCACAGACATGCAAGAGACCGGCATTACCACCTGTATCAATAAGCCTTTTGGCCCACGTGAACTGTTACGAATTGTAAAAAACACATTGTCATTGGAAGGTGCCACGGCATGCTAATTATTCATGAGATGGCACGCTCTGTCATTCCCCCTTTTTATAAAACATATGATTCATTATGAGTACTTTTGTGTTTTTTATTGTGATAGTTTTATCGAGAAACAACCGCAGGACTGTTAGAATGCACCCTTAATCCTTTTACCGACTTTCGAGGCAGACTCCGAAAGTATCTATTCTTCAAATAGTATGTTCAAGCCCTGCTGCACAAGGAATCAGGACATTAAAAAGTGCGAAAGTTAACTATGAGTAAAACTGCCCAATTAGACAACCTGATCGACATGGAAGCCTGCATCGAGGTTCAGAAACTTTTAGGGGACCTTGAGATACCCTCTGCGTTGATAAGCTGTGAGGGATCATGCCTGAACACGCCATCGTCTGGATTGACGCGCCCAGCAAATCATTGTGGCAATTGGCCGGATTGCATTACCGATAATCCCCAGGTCTTATCCGAATTTCTCCACGATGCAGTCGGCGAGATCCATTGCACTGATGGGAATCGATTAATGCCCATCCCGGTGTATCACCGCACCAGGACGGTTGCCTACCTGGTCATCTGCCTGAAGGGACTCAGCTACCAAAAAACAGAATCGCTAGACCGCCTTTGCAGTCAATTACAGATCGACAGCACATATGTCGTCCAGAATGGCCTGGACGATGCCCTCTCATTTCCCAAGGCCGGAGAATTGATCTCTCCGATCATCCGCTTGCTCCTTGAAAAGAACCGGGAATGCAATAATAACAGCCAGGAGATTCTCTCCTTGAGTAATTGTCTGGGCCAGGCGTATGAAGAACTTTCCTTATTACATCGGATCAGCAACGGCACACGCGTGACACAGGAACCGGTGACATTATTCAAGAACCTCAGCCGGGACATTCGTGAAGTGGCCCAGGCTGAAGAGGTCGTCTTCCTATGGCATAAAGAGGGGGACACAGAAAACATTCTGCCTATGATGACTTCAACGGATCATCTGAAGTTAGGATCGCAAAATTTGAACTTCATCTGGCATCGGACCCTGAATTTGCCCATGGGTGAAAATTTCGAGGATTTCTTGATCGACAGTAATGTGGCTGGCGATTTTAAATATCGGTGGCTGTCGCCTATTAATAATATCGTGAGCGTTCCGATCAAATCAGAAAACAAGATGTTAGGAACCATTGTAGCGATCAATAAGGCGAGTAAGCCCGATTTTGATTCCACGGACATTAAATTACTGATCTCGGTGGCCAATGGCGTTGCCGGATACATGGAAAACAACCAGCTTTACGATGACATGCAGGAGCTTCTGGTAGGTTCGCTCCAAGCGTTAACCAGCAGCATTGATGCCAAAGACCCATACACCTGCGGCCATTCGGCGCGTGTCGCGTATATTTCCCGATTCATCGCTGAGAAACTTCAACTGGACGCGACCCTGACCCAAAACACCTACCTGGCGGGTCTGTTACATGACGTGGGTAAAATCGGGATCGCTGAATCGGTTTTATGCAAGCCGGGGCGATTAACCGAGGATGAATACGAACAGATCAAGAAGCATCCGCAAATCAGTGCGAATATTTTAAGCGGCATTAAGCAGATGTCGCAGGTGATCGAAGGGGTGCTGACTCACCATGAACGGTGTGACGGCAAAGGGTATCCCCAGGGATTGTCTGGCCGGGAAATCCCATTGATCGGGCGAATCGTTCAACTGGCGGACTCTTTTGACGCGATGACCAGCAATCGAACCTATCGCACGGCCCTCCCGCTGGAGATCGTCCTGGCGGAGTTGCGTCGTTTTAGCGGGACCCAATTTGACCCAAAACTGGCCGATCTATTCCTAAGCTGTGACATTCCCGCATTATTGAGCGAGCTGGACAATCTGCCCGACAATGTCCATTCGCACGGTCTTTCATTTCCAGACCGGCATTATTCGGCTTAATTCTCTACCTATCAGACTCCTTTTTCGGAGTTAAAGTTATTCCTTGACATTTTCCCATTATTTAGGGAAAGTATTGTTGTACGCTTTGGTACTTTTTAACTTTGAATCGCTCATGTGTTATTGACACAGGGCTTTTAGAATGCATTTGAACGTTTTATTGCAACAGCGAGTGATATTCCGTTGTCACCCTTTATTCCCTTTGCAGGCTAACGCCCTGCTGAGAAGTGAATTAACGTATAAAAAAGTGCAAAAGTTGACTTGAAGGCCGTTTGTGAATGGATGTAAACCGTGCATGCGTTTATGGGAATATTTTTGATGAAGTCTAAGCTCCATTTTTTGATATTTGCAGGGATACTTGCCGGGGCGGGAACGGGTTTGATCTTGAGTCGGACAGATGAGCCCTCCTGGATAATGCCCGTCCTTGACCTTTTTGGAAAAACGATATTCATTGGCGCATTGAAAATGATCGTTGCGCCGCTGATCTTCTTTTCGATCCTTTCGGCGATAACCTCCCTGGTCACGACCGGGGCCCTCTGGCGAATGGGCTGGAAGACGCTGGTTTATTACTTTATCACCACGTCCATCGCAGTGGGGATCGGATTGTTTTTTGTTCTGGTCCTGAAGCCAGGACTCCCCCATAACCGTGAAGAAATTCGCAAAAACTGGCAGACACAAAAAGAGGGGATTTTAAAGGAATACCATTCCACAGAGGAAAAGATCCAGGTCGCCAAAGATTATACCCCCATGGGTGTGATAAAAAGCAACCTGGAAAAGATCATCATGAATCCGTTCAAGGCCCTGGCGGAATCTGAAAGTCTCGGGATCATCTTTTTTGCCATTATGCTGGGGGTTTCCCTGCTGGTCATCGGTCAGAAAGGGCATGCGGTTTTGCCGGTGATCCATGGGATCAACGCGGCGATCATGACACTAACCGGCTGGATCATGGCGTGGTCCCCGTTGTTCATATTCTGCCTGGTAGCGTCCCTGGTCGGCAGCCTTGGGGCGAGTATTTTCTACACCCTGATGTGGTATATCATTACCGTTCTGGCAGGTATCACGACCCATGTCATCGTCCTATTGTGCATCTGCTATTTTATTGGCAAGATGTCCCCCTGGCGATATCTGAAGGGGATCCGTGAAGCGTGGATGGTTGCGTTTGCCACTCGCTCCAGTGCCGCGACGCTGCCGGTGACTTTGGATTGCGTTCAGAACCACCTGGGAGTTTCACCCAAGGCGGCGGAATTTGTCCTGCCGCTGGGGGCGACGATGAATATGGACGGCACGGCCCTGTATGAAGGGGTTGCGGTCATTTTTCTGATCCAATTATTTGGCGGCCTGCCGGGGGCTGAGATCACAATGACCCCGGCGATCACGGTGCTCATTTTCCTGACAGCTGTCCTGGCGTCCATCGGCGCTGCGGCAGTTCCTGACGCGGGCCTGGTTACGATGGTCCTGGTCGCTAATGCGGTGGGATTATCGATCGAATACATTCCGATCATTTTCGCAGTGGATGCGTTTCTGGATATGTTCCGAACGTCAACCAATGTACTGGGCGATTCGATCGGTGCGGTTGTGATCAACCGGTTGGAAAGACTGAATGAGACACAACTGGAATGCCCTTCTCAATCCCCCTGAGTCAATTCCGTCAAATATCCCTTCAAAGCTTATGAAGGTTTCTTAGACCTGGCCGGAGGCATCCCTGTCAGCCTGTTGACCCCGGTGATACCCTTTATGGGATTTTCACGGTTGTCGTGGTGCTGTTGAACACCTTGATGGGGCCGTTGTCGAGCTGCATGATCAGGCCTTCTTCGACATTTACATCGACAACCCGGCCGGTAAAGGTCTGGCCGTTTGAGACGACTGAGAGGCGACAGTTGATATTATCACAACGCGCGGCCCAGGCATCGTGCAGGCCGTGGGGTTGGCCGGTTGACGTTTCAGCGAGCCAGTCATCCATTCGCCTTAATAACACCTGGGTCAGTTCCAGGCGGTTCACCGGCGTGCCAATTATCTGCCGCAACGATATGGCGTTCCCCCGGCACTCCGGCGGGAAATCTTCTGCTGTTTGGAGGCAGTTAATGCCCATGCCGATGACATAGGCGGTATTCTGTTTGATCTTGCGGGACTCGACCATGACACCTGCAATTTTTTTGCCATTGACGATCACGTCATTGGGCCATTTGATCCGGGGTTTGATATGAAATACCGTCTCGATCGCTTCGGCAACGCTTAATCCGGCCAGTAACGTCAGGGCCTGGCCCCCTGCCGAGGACCGGGTCAGGGCATCAGTGGTGTTCATGAGTAATACCGAACATAGGACACTGCTCCCCTGGGGGGCGACCCATTGCCGGCCCAGGCGCCCCCGGCCGCTGCGCTGCTGTTCGGCGACGATGACGAGGCCGTCATAGTTACTGGAAATGGGCCCCGGAGCAGATTCCAGGGCATAATGCCAGGCCACGTCATTGGTACTATCGGTGGTTTGATAGGCTAAGACTGAACGGCCGACACGTCGGGTGGCCAGCCCCTCCTCGATCAGTTCGGAGGTCAACTTGAAGGTGTCCCCGGTGAGTCTGAAGCCATAGGTGGGTGATGACTCAATGGTATAGCCTTTTCGGGTTAAGCTATCGATCTGGTCGACGATCTTCTGTGGCGAAAGGCTCAGTGAGGCTTTTATCGCGTCGAGGGCCAGCCAGTTGTTCTGGTTGGCAATCAGTAATTTTAGAAGTGAATGTTCCATAACCCGTTAAGAATGATAAGTTTGACGCCAGCGTCATAAGTATTTTTGAAGCCCATTTTCCGCATTTTAAAGAGCGATCCGCCATTGGCGGATGACTTTTGACATGGGAATCAAGTTTAGAAATCGCTGGTCGACATGATTATTTATATATCCAGGCCAATATCGAGGTTTCGCACGGCATGGGTTAATGCGCCGATGGAGACGCGGTCGATGCCGGTTTCGGCAATGGGTCCCACTGTTTTTAGTGTAATATTGCCAGAGGCCTCGAGTAAGACTTTTTCACGGGAGGAACGGGAATTTCTGATCGCCACGGCCTTTTTGAGCTGCTCGGGCGTCATATTATCCAGCAATATCATGTTAATGCCGTCAACAGTTAAGGCCGCTTTTAACTGTTCAAGATCGTCCACTTCGACCTGCACAAAGTCGGGCTTTCGTTTGGCCTGCTGGATCCGTCCGACGGCCTTAGCGAGACCTGAACTTAAATCCTCCGCTTTCAGCGAAGCCAGATGGTTGTCCTTGATAAGCACCGCGTCCCAGAGGCCATAACGATGGTTGGTCCCACCGCCACATCGAACGGCATATTTTTCCAACTCGCGCCATCCGGGTGTTGTTTTTCGGGTATCACATACCTGGCAGCGGGTATTTCTGACTTTGTACACATAATGGGAGGTCATCGTGGCAATGGCACTGAGCCGTTGGAGGAAATTAAGGACCACCCGTTCGGCGGCCAGGATGGCACGCATCGGGCCAAAGAGTATGGCAACGGTCGTGCCGGCCTCCACCAGGGTGCCATCCGGGTGAATGACTTCTATTTGCAGATGTTCACTATAGACAGCCAGCACCTGCTGGACGACGGGCATGCCACAGACCAATCCTTCTTTACGAAAGATCAGTTCACCCTGCCCCGTGCGGCCCTCACCGATGGTTGCCTCGGAAGTTAGATCACATCCGGCATAGTCCTCGTCGTAAGCGAGTTGAATTAATGGTACATATTTTTTTGGGTCTGGGTATTGCATAAGAATTAGCATCGGGTTCCAAAGGGTTACGTGTTAAAATACAAACAATGGCCGCGATTAAGGCCCATTACGGTTTAATTGTTGGGGCGTCTTTGAGTTCTTGTATCTGGTCGCGAAGCTTGGCGGCTTTTTCAAATTCGAGGGCTTCGGCGGCGGCGAGCATATCCTTTTCAAGGGTGGCCATGAGTTCTTCCCGGTCATATTCTTTTCCGTCGCGGGTGAGAACTTCCTGGGCGAGTCGCCTGGCGTTCAGTTCGGTTTGGAAGCTTTTCCGAATGGCTTTTTTTATCGTGGCGGGGGTAATGTCATGTTTCTCATTATAGGCCTGCTGCACCTTCCGACGTCGGGCGGTTTCGTCCATGGCCCGCTGCATGGACGGGGTCATCTTATCGGCGTAGAGGATGACCAGGGCATTTACGTTCCTGGCGGTTCGGCCAATGGTCTGGACCAGGGAGGTTTCACTTCGGAGGAACCCTTCCTTGTCAGCGTCCAGGATGGCGACCAGCGACACTTCAGGCAGGTCGAGTCCTTCGCGCAACAGATTGACCCCGACAAGGGCGTCAAATTCGCCTTCTCGTAATCGGCGCAATATATCGACGCGGTCGAGGGTATTGATCTCGCTATGGAGATATTCGGAGCGAATGCCGTTTTCTTTGAAATAGTTGCTCAAATCTTCGGCCAGTCGTTTGGTCAAGACCGTCGCGAGGGTGCGTTCTTTGTTCGCCACGCGTTTTTTGATCTCTTCCATGAGATGGGGCACCTGCCCTTGAGCGGGCTCGACTTGGATTTGGGGGTCGAGCAGGCCGGTCGGTCGAATGACCTGCTGGACAATTTCGCCCTGGCAATTCTCCAGTTCGTAGGGGCCGGGCGTGGCGGAAACGAAAATCATTCGATCCCACAATTTTTCAAATTCTTCAAAACGCAACGGCCGGTTATCCATGGCACTTGGCAGGCGAAAGCCATGATCAACCAATACGGTCTTTCGACTGCGGTCACCGGCGTACATGGCTTTTAACTGCGGCAGCGTCACATGTGATTCGTCGATAAAGATGAGAAAGTCATCGGGGAAATAATCGATCAACGTGAACGGTCGGGCCCCGGCGGGCTGGCCGGAGAGATGGCGGGCATAATTCTCAATGCCACTGCAATAGCCTACCTCTTTTATCATTTCCATGTCATAACGTGTTCGTGCGTTAAGGCGTTGGGCTTCGAGCAATTTCCCTTCACCTCGTAATTCAAATAAACGCTTATCCAATTCCGAGGATATGCACGCCACGGCGGCTTCGATACGCTCTTCGGGCATGACATAATGCTGAGCAGGATAAATAAATGTCTGATTTTCCCGGGCGAGTATTTCGCCGCTGACAGGGTTGATCAGACTGATCCGTTCAATCTCGTCGCCGAACATTTCAACCCGAACGGCAAATTCTTCATACGCCGGCCAGATTTCGACGACATCGCCCCGCACCCGAAACTTACCCCGTTCAAAAGCAATATCATTACGGTCGTAGCGGATATCGGTCAGGGCCAATAGCATATCATCACGATCGACCTGAAGCCCCACTCGCAGGGGCACCATCGATTTTTTATAATCTTCTGGCGAGCCTAACCCGAAAATACATGAGACCGAGGCGATAACGATCGTATCGGTACGGGACATCAGCGAGGTGGTGGTACTGAGCCTCAGGCGGTCGAGATCGTCGTTGCGTGAGGCGTCTTTTTCGATATAAATATCGCGTTGAGGGATATAGGCCTCGGGCTGATAATAATCATAATAACTGACAAAATATTCGACCGCATTTTTAGGGAAGAGTTCTTTAAATTCTTCGTACAACTGCGCGGCGAGGGTTTTATTATGACTGATGACCAGGGCCGGGCGTTGATACTTTTCGATCAGATGGGCCATGGTAAAGGTTTTACCCGACCCGGTGACGCCCATTAGTGTCTGGAACCGGGTCCCGGCAACCAACCCCCTGTACAGTTGTTCAATCGCCTCGGGCTGATCGCCGGCGGGCGCGAAATCACTGACGACTTCAAAAGGACGATTCACGTTTTCAATACTATCTTCCATTTCAGGTACTGAGAAGCCTATTGACTCTTGGCGTCAGACTCTTTTGGGGCGATATCATCCTTTTCCACGCCGGAGGTACTCTCCATCATAACACGGGTCACATAGAAGAGATTGATCTTACTGAAAGAATCAAAACGCGTTGCCCCGAACAGTTTGACGGTCTTACCGACATAAAGCCCCAGGTCCAGTCCGGGAATTTCAGATATCGCATAACATGAAATATTATCCCTTTGATCCAATACCAGGTATCGCCGGTTCTGATTGGTGGCGGTAAAGACCGATGAAGGGGCCAGTCGCCCTGTTACAACGGTCGCATTGGCGGATTGCCCCGAGGGATTGCCCTCGGCCATGTGGGACATTGCTTTTTGATTTATCTCTAAGAGTTTATCCATCAGTTTTTTATCATCTTCTTTGCTCTTGATCAGTGCGGACTGGGCCAGCTGCGCCCGGGCAATACCGTCTGCAAGTCCCTGGATGGCGGCTTTGACCGCCGGGCTTTTAGCCTCTTTGGCGAGTTTTTCGACCTGATCGACCATCGGAGCGAGGTTCCGCTGGACCAGCGGTTTGCTCTGTTCCAGTTCAAACATCTGTGCGAGTTTGATATATTTCTGATTCAGATCACTGGTCGCGACAGGATCGGCCATGCCCAGGGCATTTTTGACGGCATCGGCCCGCAACTGGGTCAGCTGGGCGTCGGTAGCAGGGCCGACCTTTTTAAGATAATCCAATGCGATCCAGAAATGACTGCCCGTTGGCGGAATAATTTTATAAAAGTCACCCGACTGGCCAATAATTTTCACGGTGGCGGGGGCACTGAGGTATGATAGATGCTCGGTATTTTGAGGTTTCACCCGAATACTCCCGGAACGCACCCGAACGTTAACACCGGTCAATAAACCCGTTACAACTTCCCGGCCGAGCAGGCTACTGGGCATTGCCGCCACGACGGGTTGGGGAGTGGCGGCGGTGGCAGTATCAGCGATGGGAGTCGTATCGAGATCACTTTCTGGAGCGACTGCCTGTTCAGGCGCTGGGGTTACGGTCTTTGGGACACCTTGCAATTTGACATACTTTTTAGAGATATAGCAAAAACAACCGGCGGTCGGTTCGATCTTTGCCCAATCGGTGTCGCCATATCGGACATCGCGAACGACAACTTTGTGCCCTTTGGAAAGTTTACATACTGGATGATAAGGGTTACCGGGATTGGACCGCACATAGACAGAATCAGCCTGTATTGTTGCAATATAGGGTTCAAAAGCCCCTTCCACCGGGGCACTTCTGAACATATTGGCCGCATCGGCAGGTTCCCCGGTCTCTCCGGCTGTGGTATTCTGGGCCGTGGCGACGGTCCCTGAGAGAGCCAGCGATAACATGACCAGTGTCAGAAACGCATAATTCCTGACCCGGGCGACATTAAAAGTCGATTTGATATTGAAAAATCGGTATTTTACATGGATATCATAATTATCATTCATCTTAAAACTCTCCGAAATAGTGGCATATCGTAAAAATGACTCCCGCGTCAAAAGTCGATTTTCATATTAAAATCGGGCTTAAAGATGCGGAAAACAAGCTCCAAAAATATTGATGACACTGGGGTCAAAAATATGTATATCAGCAATGCTAATGGGGCTTTTAAACAGGGATAAAGGCCCTGGGCAAAACTTTTGACGCTAGCATCAACTAAAAGTAACCCTCACGCTATCAGATAGACCCCAATGTGTCAATGCTAAAGATGATGAAATGCGGAGATTTTGCAACGATTTTACAAATGCCGCCCGCATCCTAAGTATTTCTGGGGTTTGGTTCCCTCATCGATAAGGCTGATTTGACCGGTGAGAGTCGCCTTTTGACCCGGGAATCCCCCCTGGAGCTATTTTTTTACAACAGAAGAGTTGCACCCTTGAGGATATTTGCTATAATCACCTAATAATAAAGCAGTTACGATCATTTTACAGCCAGTTATAAGTTGCAAAAGCTCATTGCCGGGTGTAATTGGTCACGATTATCAACAACTCGCCAGGACGCCAAGGCCGACCTGCCTGGCTCCCCAACATACCGGGTTAGGAATGATTTTATATGTTTATCCCCATTGGTACTGACAATCCACTTCGCCAGAAACCCACAGTGAACTACATCCTGATCGCCCTGAATTTCATTATATTCCTTTATACCTTCGGGCCCAACCCGGAGCAAGGAACCGTTCTTCGGGACGGGATGGAGCGATTTGAACTGCATCCCGGGTCCCCTCAACTGTTCCAGTTTATCACCTATGCCTTCTTACACGCCAGTTGGATGCACATCATCGGCAATATGCTGTTCTTGTATATTTTTGGCAATAGTGTCAACGACAAACTGGGGCATATCGGCTATGCCCTGCTCTACCTGGGGGGCGCGGTTTTTAGTGGGATGGGCCATGCCCTGGCCTCCCAGAGCCCTGTTTTGGGGGCCTCGGGGGCGGTTGCGGCGATCACGGGGGCCTATATGGTCCTGTTTCCCAAGACCTACATCCACGTGCTCTATGTCATCTTTTTCATCGGCACTATCGAAGTGCCCGCCATTTACTTCATCCTGCTCAAGCTGATCATCTGGGACAATGTTGTTCCGCATTCATTTGGGGCGGGTTCAAACATCGCCTACAGTGCTCACCTGGCGGGCTATTTCTTTGGGGTCGCCATCCCGATGGGGATGCTGGCATTCAAACTGCTGCCCCACAGTCATTATGACCTCTGGGCACTGGTACAACGGTGGCGGCGACGTGCGGAATACAATTCCATGGTTAACAAGGGGTATGACCCTTTCGGCAACAGCAAGGTCAAAAAACAGGTAAAGTCCCGAGTTACTAACATTCAAGAAGAATCTCCCGAATCGGCTGAAATTCAACGGATTCGCGAAAAGATTTCGGATGCCATTTACCAGGCAGACCTTGGTCGTGCCACGGACTATTACCTGGAGATGCTGGCCCTTGATAATAATCAGATCCTCCCCCAACAAAACCAGCTCGACATTGCCAATAAACTGATGCAAACGGCCCAGTACGAACACGCCGCCAAGGCCTATGAAGACTTTCTGCAACACTATACCCGCTACCCGTTCACCGAACAGGTTGATTTGATGCTGGGCCTCATTTATGCCCGCTACCTCCATCAGAACGACAAAGCGGTCGTCTGCCTGGAAAAGGCCCTCAATAAACTCAACGATCCCGGGCAGAAACAAATGTGCCAGGACGAGCTGGACAGGATCAAGTAAAAATTGACGCCGGCGGCCTAACCCGGCACGTGCCGGAACCCGATCAGTGGATTGCAGTCGCCAGGCAAACTACAGAGAAATTCCTGACCATTTTGCGCGAGATTTTACTTGTAAGAGACTAAAATGCGGTTTTCGTAGTCATACGCATACTGAGGCCCTGAAAAGGGGACTGGCTGCTTTTGTACCCAAAAGATGCCTGTCCCCTTTTTCTCCTACTGCCCGGAAGCCATATTACCTATCTTTAAAAAACAATCCTAAAGGTCGTTTCATTCTCTCTGTTTACTTGCCTTAACCATTGATTGATACCAAGCATATGAAATCTCTCTATATCTATCTTTTAACTGCTTTCTATAAGGTCCATCTATTAGCACAACTTTCTCTAAGGTAAACTTATCAAATAGTTGTCTATCGACCTGTTTGATATTTTTTAGACTAGCCCCATATCGCAGTTTAAATGAATCAAAGCCATATAGAAAATGTTTGCTATCAGTATCATTAGGATCTTTCAAAAAGAAATATTCAATTTCTGAATCACTTACTATTTTATTTAGACCAGAATATTTTTCCAAGTCGGATTCACTTGCAGGGAAACAACCCGAATATTTCTCGATGTGATCTTTTACATAAAAACCAATATTTATCAATTGTGCACATGTTATAGAAATTCTCACCTGCCTTATGAAGTAGGATACAGAAACAATGATTCCTATCACTAATGCCGCTGTGATTGCTATAGATTTTTTTTTGATCATATACTTTCTCTTACGTAACTGGCTTGCACTGAGACACAAGAATACGGATAATCTCATTATAGGTGTATTAAAGGTACGTGGGACCTTTAATTAGCTCGTTTTTTTACTCGTCAATATTGACTTTTGACGCAACCATCTAACGACTGAAGGCATTATCCGGGGTCGAGGGCCGAGGGTCAAGCGAAATACTTGAAATATTGTTATTTTTTTATCGTGAGTATCACGCCCGCGTCAAAGATATTTGCGTTCTCGGAATTTCCCTCCTTGCACCCGGCAGGCTGGCGCCTGCCGGGTGCAAGGAGGAGATGCGGGTTAGGCGATACATAAACCCAGGGTGTCACTCGCTGCGCTCGTTTGCCCTGGGCTATTTTATATTAGCCCTTTGGGCTGGATAGGAAACCGCCTTCGGCGGAAGCTTTTTAATGCAGGTGAACGGATAGAAATATTTTTGAAGCCCATTTTCCGCATCTTAAGACGTTTTAAAGCCGAAAAATGACTTTTGACGTGGACGCCAAATTACCTATTTTACCATAATGACCCGAAGGGTCGTTTCATTGCCCTTGTCAAATTTCTTAAAATTTTTTAAAATAAAATAACAAAAAGCTCTTGTAAACAACAAAAGGCTATTGTAAAATCAGTGCTTGTGTTGTTGGAAACAAACAGATAACTAGTAGGCTTTCGTACTTTTTATTTTTGAATCATTCATTTGTTATTGAATTATACTCATCCGAGTACATTTTTTGCGGATCGCGCGTAACATAAGCCTATAAATTGTAAAGATTTATATCCCGGCTCAACGGGAAATTTCAATCGCGATCACTATAACGTATAAAAAAGTGCGAAAGTCAACCACTACGAAAGGACAGAAAAATGTTTCGAATTGCAATTGCTATTATTGTTGGCGGCGGTTTTTTGGCGTTTTATGGATTTCAGGAGAATAAGCTCAGCAGTCTTTGTAAGGATACTGCCGAGAAGGTTGATTTAAAGGCCCTGGAGGATGGCCAGGAGCTTACCAATATGAATATCGAAATAGGCCCTCATTGGGCTATATATTCCCAAAGTATTTATGAATATACGCAATCGAAATATGATTCCTCCGAACCCGACAATAGCACGACGGTCACCTCGACATCTTATCCGATCATTTCGGAGAAGCATCCATTTAATATAGCCCTTGACAAGCTGCAGGCCAAATACGGGTCGCTGGAAAATGTGCCGGAAAGTGAGATTCCGGAATTTAAAGATTTCAGAGTATTAGTTAAAACTGACCGGTTCAAAACGATCGGCGGGATCCCTGACAACTGGGGTGAAATACAAAACGTTCAGGGGCTTGTCATCAATGAAATTGACAATCTGGACAACGAAGAAATTAAACTGCTCAAGCAGAATTGGCCGCACTTGAATACGGATAAAGTTCTTATTCTTGAAATCGGCCGTGAGCCCAGCAGCTCTTCGGCCTCCATGGCAATGATGGGCGGCGGCGGATTGATTTCAATTGCCGGAGTAGGGCTAATGCTCTGGATGCGCAAAAAAGAATAACCCCGATGGCCAGTTTGATCAGCAGGGGCAACAAACAGGCAAAGGGTATTGACGGTGTCGGACACCTTATATATACTCAGGGCGTCATACTCGAAGGTCGCGATGGTGGCATCGCCGGCATCCTCGATCTTAATGATGCGGTTTTCGTAGTCATACGCATACTGATAGCCATCCTGATCGGCGGTCGTATTACCGGCATCATCATACCCCAGCGTCACATCAAACGTACCGGTCTCATCATACCGGTTGGTCAGATCATTCACCGCGTAGGTCGTTGAACTTTCCCCCCGAAGGGTCGCACTGGTTCGATTGCCAAGGGCATCCATAGTAAAACTTTCCGTATCCGTATTGTCGCTAAGGTATTCCACATCCGTCAGACGATTCAAATCGTCGTAAACTACAGTGTCACGTATTCGCTTC
>JAIPFO010000031.1 GCA_021736565.1 Phycisphaerae bacterium
ATTCTCTTCATTAAAATACTCAACTACCCGGAACCAACCCGACCCGAAAAAATCAAAACACGGCATTGCCGGCCGCTTTATCTGACCATAAAAAAAAAGGCACAACTGGACGGTTGTACCTTATCACGGAAAATATTTTCGCAAAAATTATTCGGACTTACGGACGATAAGTCTCAGGAAATAATCCTGTCATGTTGCGATACAAAATATATCGTATTAAAAAAATCAAAACAGGGTCTGATAACCCAATTCATTTTCTCTTCGACTACCCCTGCAGGAGTGCCAGGACGGATTGCGGCGTCTGATTCGCCATCGCCAGAACAGACGTCCCGGCATTGACCAGGATTTGTGTCCGGGTCAGATTGGCTGTCTCCTCGGCAAAATCCGCATCACGAATCGCCGATTCCGAGGAGGTTACATTTTCCAGGGTCGTCCGCAAAGAATTCACATTCGTATCCAGGGTGTTTCGCTCAAAAGCACCCAGACGCCCTCGCATCACGGCAATCTGCTTGATCGCCTCTTCGACAATCACCGAGGCACTGCTCGTCTCACCGGACACCAGGGAATAAGCCCCCCCGGTCGCCACTTCACTGAGAAAACCGGACTCCGTCGAACCCAATCGACTGGAGGCAATTGAATCAATCCCGATCGATATCTGCTCCGAGGATGTAATATGGGGGCCCAACTGGAACATCGCACCGCCACCGGTGATCGAAAAGGTCGTCGAATCACCGGAACCAAAGGTAGCATCAAGCGCCAGCTTCATATCCAGTCCTGTTGTATTCAGCGTCACCTCTTTACCCATCCCCACGACATGAGACCCATTAATAGTTACTTCCACATCACGCCCCGCATCCCGCTGCTTGGTCGCACCGTCAATGTCCTGAACAGCGAAAGTGCCACTACTGCTCGGCAAGGTCCGTATCGACACAAACGAATCGGTGCCGTAATCAACACTGCGGAAGATCACTCCGGACGCTTTATTCGCACCGTTGATAAAACTGGCTGAAACTCCAACCGAATCGGTCACCGTGTTGATCGCCGAAACCAGGTTCTCACTTCTAAACCCTGAAACAAAGCTGAACACTTCGACCCCCTTGTCAGAAGCGATCTCGATCGTAACCGATTGGTTCACCTGGCTGGTCTGGTATTGCAATTCTCCCCGTTGGGCGGACAGAACGCCAGAAACCCTAACAGGCAGATAGGGCTGAGTCCCGATCTGGGCATTAAATATATTCAACGCTTTAACCTCAGACGTATTGACCCCGCTGGTCACATAGGCCATATTGCCGTTGAGCAAATGTAGCCCGGCAAACGTCGTCGAGTTGGCAATGCGGGTAATACTGTCAATCGCCGAGTCCACCTGCAACTGATTCGCTTCAATTTCTGACGAACTCAGGGCGCCGGCATTGGCCGCCTCAACGGTCAGCTCTTTAACGTTGATCAGCAAAGCCGCCACTTCGGCCAGGGCGCCTTCAGCCGTCGCGATCACGTTGGAGGCACGCTCAGAATTGTTAATGGCTTCAGAGATACTGGCAATTTCCGAGCGCAGTGTCTCTGACGCGATCAATCCAGCCGGATCATCAGCACCACGAGTGATCCGCAGCCCACTGCTCAAACGCTGCAGTGTTGCATTCAGGTCGCGATTCGATCGGGCCAGGTGGGACTGGGCGGTCAAAGCTGATATATTTGTATTTATTCTTACCATAATTAATCCTCCGTGATTAATTGTCGCATCTCTGCGATGGCATCGTGCCAATCAAGCCGTATTCAACCGGTAAAAAGTTAAAAACAGCACCTTGACGATACATAGTTCGTCATTTCTAAATAATTGTTTCCGTAGCCTTTCTATAACATCACTTAACAAGTCTATCGGTAGCAGGCTCACTTTTTTTTAATGTCACTGATGTCGTCCAGCGTAACATTGGCCGCCTGTTTGTTTTCCTGTTTTATGGCTTCATAGACCTCTTTACGGTGAACCGGTATCTGGGTCGGGGCGGTCACCCCGATCCGGACCTTATCACCCCGTATGTCCACGATAGTGATCTCAATATTATCACCTATCATTATCGTCTGATCTTTTTGTCTGCTCAACACAAGCATCCGTGCTCTCCTTCGCCCCTGCGGGCATCTCTAACTGGGTTACATCCTTGTAATCCCTATGCGCTCTAACCTGATCTCGCAACTGTCGCTTATCAGGGCCAATCCCGATTCACTACGCCGTTTGCGATACAGACGTCGACGCCGACTGCAATTCCAAAAGGGGATGACGCGTGCTATACTTCTTCTCCGAAAGGACTAATTGCCTGGCCTGACGGTTGAGCACATTGATCACCAGTGGCCCTTGCAGATTACCGGTCAACGCACGACCCACTTTGTTCACGATGATCATCACCTGTGAATTTTCCATCGAGGAAAGTCCGATCGGCGACAGATCGTCAGGCTTGATCGGCACCTGGTAATCCGGAACAAACAATTGCGGATCACAAACCACAAAGGCCAGCTCCGGCCGGTTGACCGATTGCAACCAGAAGAAATTGCCTTCACTATTCGTCTGCAACATCGCAAAGTCCTTGTTCTCCGGAAAGCCCAGAATACCTTCCGGAAAACCAATAATGCGGTCTAAATCTATTTCAATTTCACCAAAACGTGTTGACGTGACCTTCATGGCCGAAACCTCCTTGCCCCATGCTCCGCCAGGGCGTTCGTGTTTATTGATCTTTCAATTAAATTAAGTATCATAGTTTTTTTGCTCATCTTCTCTAGGCCGAAAAGCGATCACGCTCCCGCTAGCCTAAAAAATCGAGTAAAGACATCGTATTAAGTTTGCTGCCGACCGTCAGGTTTGCCTGAAGGGCGGTATATATATTTTCGTATCGTGTAATCGCCTCGGTAAAATCAATGTCACGAATATCCGAACGTAATTTCTGTGTGGCCAGAACATTATCTTCCATGTGCTCTTTCCGCTGAACCACCGACTGGGCCACCGAACCGGCCTGACCGCGAATGTTGATCAACTGCTGATGATCCCGATCAATACGCTCCGCCGCCGCCGTAATCGCTTGCTTGTCCTTGGACTGCATCGCTTTTTGCAATGCGATCAAATGAGAAAATACACCATTCGCACTGATAGGATTGACGTCATCGCCCGACAGCGTATTCGATGCGACCGATTTATTCAGGCCAAGCTGCTCAGCGATAAAGGCACCATTTTCGCTCACGGTCGTCACTTCCAGATTTTGGGCCGAAGAACCGGTTCCATCGGTCAGAACAATACCATTACCTTCCGTCGCCATCGAAGCCGTCAGTAGCACGCCGGCGGCTATCGCGTCGGCATTGATCAAGTCCATGACATCCTGAACCGTCTGAGCCGTACTCAGGTCCACCGTAAAACCACTGCCATCACGTGCCGTGACCTGGATTACCCCTGGAATATTGTCAGAACTCCTCGTCAAGACCCCGCCGCCGCCGTTAAGGTCCGCCAGCTTTGTCGTACCGGTCATCGATCGCACGCCCAGGTCTGAGGCGGTCGTCCCCCCATTCTCACCGATCGTCATTTCCGAACCACTCAACTGATTGAAAATATTCAGACCATTGCGATCCGCGTTAATTTCCGCCCGTACTTCGACCCCGGCATTATTGATCGCATTGATAATGTCGCCAACCGTACGGGCCGCCGAAAGATCAATGGGGGCAATGGCAGGTAAAAGGCTATTGGAAATCTGAAGGCCTGATGACAAATCAATGCCCGCCCCGCTGGCCAACGTCGTGACCGACGTATGCAGCGATAGGCGAGCATCAACGTCCTGGCCCGTTATGGTTGTCGCAGTCGTGGTCGTATAGATCCCCAGGTCGCGAGCCATATTTCCGGCGCCTCCTTCTAAGACCATGATATCCGCCCCACTGGCTGTGAGCGTAAAGCTGGAATTGTCTGCTCCGATCGCAGCGGTCACCATCGTCGATTGATCATTGATCATACGCATGACATCCCCAACAGTCACCGCCGTACTCAAGTCGACCGTCTCTGCAACGGTCCCATCGCTGATAACAATACTGCCGCGACGAATGCCGCGGTCAAGACTGCCATTAAGGTCCGCCAACAGCGTATCGGCCGTTATATCCGGATTAATATCTGCAATCCCCATCATCTGACTACTTAACGCGCCGAAAACATCGTCGCCATTAAAGCTGAAATCAATCAAATTGTCGGGTGAAAACCGGGTCTGCATCTCATCGACATTCCCGGCATAGCGCACCCCGCCTTTGTAAGATTCAAACGGGGCCTCAGTTACATCCTGACCGGCAAATATGTAGGCCCCCCGCGACGTGCGATTCGCAACGGTGATCAATTGGGAGATAAGCCCCTTGACCAGGTCCGCATTCGGATCGATCGCGCCATCCGCCGAAAAATCATTAACACTATTCAGTGCCAGGTTGTAGGCCTGGTCCACCAGCAAACCCGCCTGGTCAAGGGCGTCGTCGGTACTGGCCAGAAAGCTGTCGGCGTAGTCAATATTGTTCAGATACTGACCTTGCTGCTCCAGAAGACTATCCAAATGCATTATCGTTGTCGCCTCAGCCGGAGAATCACTCGGACGGCCAAGCTTCAAGCCGCTGGAAAGCTGGTCCTGAACCTTCAATAACGCGACCGTATTATTATTAATATTATTCAACAGCATATCCGTGGTCATTAACATACTGACCCGTGCGGTATTGACTGCTCGTACTGCTGATGTCATAATACTGGTTCCTGTTGATTGTTAAAATTAATTCCCACGTCCAACGTGGTTTTACGTCTTTTATAATGAGTGATCGTTACTTTCGAATACCGATCCGAAAGCACCCTAGATCAGGGACATCACTTCATCAAGCATCTGATCGATCAAGTTAATATATCGCGAGGCCCCCTGAAAGGCACGCTGATAGGTGATCATGTTAATCGATTCTTCATCCATCGAAACGCCGCTTATCGACTGACGCTCCATTTCAAGCGTACTGACGACCACGGCGGCCGCTTCATAATTATCTTGTATATTTCGCGTCTTGGTCGCGATCCCCGAGACGATACCGGTAAAATGATCCGGCAGACTGATCCCATGGAGCGAACGAATACCGGAAGAGGCCAGGTCAGCGATCGCACCGGCAATATTCCCGTTACCCGAGAGATCCTGCACCCGGGCAGAGACATCCGACGCCGCCGAAACCATCGAAGGATTGTCACGCAAATCGGTTTTTACCGTTATGTCTGATCCATTTTTACCTTCAAAAAAGGTGTTGATCCCCAATGCCGCAAAGGCACTGGAGCCCGGTGAACCACTGCCCGGACCGGTTAGAACAAACGTCTTGCTCGAATCTGACGAATCCAGCTTTAATCGATTACTCCCGTCGATCGAGGCGGTCACCCCGCTGACATTGCCGTTGATCTTATCTCGCATATCTTCAAGGGAATCATGCACCCCATCAATCGTCACCAACTGGGGACCACCGGCCGCATTGCCCTCTTCATCATATATCTGAATCGCAAAACTGCCGTTATTCACCTGCCAGGGCAATTCCGTACCGGTCATATCCGCCAGGGCCGCCGTCCGGTCCGCCACGCTATAAGTCGCCGTTGCCGAACTCATCCCATTGAGACCGTGGCCCAGACTGTGCAACTGGTTCACTTCAAAGATCAAGGCCGTTGCCCATTCATCCACATCACTAACGATGCCCCCCACCAGGTCATCCCGAGAGGTGATCAGGCCGTGGATCTTACCCCCGGAACTCGTTGCGGTAGTCGTATTGTCTGAAAATACCACTTCTGCCGTTTTCGTGCCGTCACTTTCAACGGTTTCTTTGTAACTCAAACCCCGACAGGCCGAATACTGGATCAAAGGCTCATTGCCAATAAATACATTCATCGAGCCACCTTCAACCTCGCGAGTGCTGATACTGACCAGTTCACCTAGCTGCTTAAGCACCACATCCCGCTGGTCACGCAAGGCCGATGAGGCGCCGGCCCGACCGGCCTCCGTGGAAACGATCTCCGCATTGAGAGTCGCAACCTGACTCGCCAGACTATCAGCTTCGTTGACATGGTATCGCACCTGGTCGTCCAGGTCTGACTTGATGCTCACCAGGCTCGATCGGAGTTCACGTACGAAATTGGTTAAACTATCGCCCGTTTGTAATACCACGTTCCGACTGGCAACATCCTGCGGCTCTCGCTGAAGAGAAGACCAGGCCGAAAAAAATGCATTCAAACGACTTGAAAGATCCTCATCAGTCAACTCATTAAAGGACGCCTCCACACGACTCATCGCCTGCTGTTGTGTCATAAATGAGGCCGAATCACTCACCGCCATACGAATGCGGCCATTGAGCGCATCGTCCACCTGACGGCGAATATCATACAGGGCAACACCGGTCCCGGCATATTTCCCGGGGGCCACTTCGCTCGTCTGGGTCGGGGCCATGTGGGCCACCTGACGCGTATAACCGGGTGTGGCCGCATTGGCCATATTATTACCCGTGACCGACAGCGCCGACTGCGAGGTGGTTAACGCGGATTTCCCAATTTGTATTGCACCATTAATAAGTGACATCGTTATTTACTTCTCTACAGGGTTTAAAGTGTTACCTTTTACGCGATAGCATCCACTAGTCTATTTTGTTCGAATATTGTTTTTTTCCCACGACGGCCATACAGACCAATGTCCCGGCCGGACTGAGCGATCAACTGAAAAACCTGCTCAACATGACCAACGATCTTCTCGGTCGCGATCGCATTGACCCGGTTGAGCCGTTTGACGTTTTCAGTCACGTCGATCAGCATCGCCGCCAGGGCATTCAATTTCTCACGCAATGGCCCCTCGACCACCTTGGCTAACTCACGGGCCGTCGCCAGACGCCCGGTACGCTCCGGAAAATAGACGGCCGTTGCTTTCCGGATCGCCGCATTACGCGACTGCTCATTGCCCGAAATAACATCCATCAGCCGCTGTTCCTCCGATGAAAGCGATTCCAGCTTGGACATATCATACTGACGCATCGCATCCAGCTTGTTCGACAGAACGATCGCAAGGGCCTGATGCCATTGCAAATCCTTCTGCAATACTTCTACGACTTGATCTATCGGTTCAGCCATTAATATCCAATCTTGACGGTTTGACTTGCACGTCACGATACGCATCAATATTTGTTTTCTTCATCGTCTGCTCGGCGTTTGAATCGCCGGTGATCTGCTTCATGATCGCATCCACCAGCGGGGCATCCCCTCGCTGTGAGATTCGCTTGATCAATTCCATATCCATCTGCCGTGAAAAAGCATCGCCGCCGGGACCATGGCCGAAAAGAACCGGCTCCTGGGCATCGCGAAACTGACGTAGCAATGTGCCATAAAAAACATTGTTCACAAGCTCAGACGCCTTCTCACGCAATGACCCCTGAGGGGCATCTGAAACATTGTTCGACATCAAATTATTAACAGCAGTAAGGGACATTATCTTTTCCAACTGAAGGTTTTATTCCGTAATGATTCTCGCGCGAATAACGCCGGCTCTGTCCAGACTGTAAATGGCGGCGATCTTCTGCGCCATCGGTACATTGAGCTGGTCCAGGGCGGCGACCAGGTCACGAATATTTGCCGTCTCCGCCTCCGACATATCCTCGGGCGATGTATTATACTTCATCCATTGAGTCTGCTCGACCACCGGATTGCCCGGCTGAGGAACAGGCTTGGGCCGAACGATCGTGATCGTCAGATCACCGACCGCCGCGATCCCGGAGGATATTTCAACATTGCCCGTTAACGCTATCGTTCCGGTTTTTTCATTGATGACGATCGTCGCCTTCGGCTCCGGCAGATTCGGCAGCTGCAGATTCATCACCCGGGCAATATAGGTCGCCGCGTCACGCCGCCTGACCTCAGGGATAAAGGCCCGGATCGTGGTCGGACTCAGAACGATAGCCGTGCGTTTTGCATTAATATCCGTATCAACATAATGCACCTCCCGACCCGCCAGGTTCATATTGTTCTGCTCCTCAATGACCTCAGCGATCACTTTGGCAACCTGCCAGTTGGCCTGCTGACCATCCAGAACAATGTCAAAATACGCCTGGCTCGTCTGGTCATTATCGACAATATAGTTATACTGAACATTCATTTCAATCTCGCCGCCATCTTTGATTATCCCGGTGGTCGGTACCTTTTTATCCAGCAGCGATATCTTACCTTCACACCATGCATAGGCGGTGTCATCCTGATTATTAATACTCCCCAGCGGTGCCGGAAGAAGAAGCCCCCCCTCCAAACTCTTGGCCTTGCCCAGGCAGGCGATCGTCACATCGATCTTTTCGCCATTCGTCGCACCATTACGGCCGATCTCCGCCGTAATCGCCACATAGGCGACATTCTTGGCACTTAATTCATTAATATTTGCCGCAGGATTGCCCATTTTCTGAAGAAAGGTAAATAAGGGACGCAACGTGATCAGGCAGTCGTCACCATCACCGGTACCATTAAGCCCGACAACGATTCCGGTGCCCATCAGCGTGTTATTTCGCTCACCCGCCGGACGGGCAATATCACGCACACGCGTCATGGCTCCAAGCGGGGACCCGACGGTTAATAAAATAACCAGCAGTGCCCCGGCCACTATGCGAGGCGGATAACACGGTATGAAGTTGTGCGTTTTTTGATTCAACATAGTATATCTCGTCTAAAAGTTACGTTAGTGCATCCTTGGGTTAAAATGGATTCAAAATATCCAGAAGCTTCATGGCCCAGCCCTGCTTGGTGGCGTTTCGTGCCGTCCCGAAATGCTCCTTCTTAACAACACAGCGGGCGATCTTCGATGAAATGATCGAGTTGTCGATCCCGATATCCTTGCTACGGCATTTACCCGTGAGGGTAATAACCGTCGTCTCGTCATCGGTCAATACCGTATGCGTCGCTTCCAGCGACAGCGTGCCGTTGGGCAACACATCGATCACTTCTTCCTGGATTTTGGCCGACAGGGTGTCCGCCCGACTGATATCGCCCTTGCTGTCAAAATCACGCGTAAACGAACCCGCGATCCTGGGGTCACCTCGCGTCTGCTTGTCCGGACGAAGATTCATATCCGTCAGCCGGATCCAATCCTTGATCGCAAAGTCCACTTCGGTTTCTCGTTCCGTTTTGGTCTTGGCCTGGGTGCTGCTCTTGCTCGATTCCAAAATCTGGATCGTGATCAGGTCGTGAACATGAAAGCCCTTCGGCTGGGATTCTTCCACAGAGGTCCATGAGGCTTTACGAATAGATTTTGCCTGAAAGGTGTTCGGACCTTTCGTGTTGTCTTTGCGGGTACCACTCCCCTGGGATGAAACACCTTCCATCTTACCACGCAAAGCGTTTTTCTGAATTTCTTCCTCCTGACGAAGATAGAGACTATTGGTCTGCTCAGCACATGCCACCCCAGCCATCAGGGTGATCAGAATTATGATTGCGATCTCTTGATAACGCATTAGTTACTCCCCAACGAATCTACCACTCGAATTGAATGATCGTCTTCTGTCAGTGGTACCGTGACCCCATCGGAGCTCTTGGCATATTGAGTGTTAGAAGCCCCATGGCCACCGGGGATCATAACTGCCACTTGACCCGACCCGGTGATCTTACCGCGGATCAGGCGTACATCTTTATTAGGGTTCCAGCCCGGCCGTGAGCCTGATGACTTCCCCTGGTATTCAGTCCGAACGGTAATGATATCCCCCATCCCCCCGTCAGCCATCGCCTTACCCTTGAGCCGTAACTGAATACGACCCAGACGGCTCAGAACCTCGACTTGTTGATTCCGCTTGACCAGGGTCATCTTTTTGATCATCGATGCCACGATCACCTGGTTGGCACGAATCGTGCGGGCAGCTTCCTTGCCGATCACCAGGGCCGGGTCCGACATCCCGCAACGACTCAGGTCCGTCACCGGATCTGGTACCATAAGAAGGTCATCGCTGGAAATAACCTGGCCAACAGTGATAGACCGTTGAGCCACAATGGCCTCGGTCAGATATTTAACGTCCGCCTGTATATAATAGCTCTGACTGGGAACCGAGGCTGAAACAACCTGGCCTTTTATGACTATTTTCGATGGTTGATTATCGATAATTTCAAAATTCACCCGCCCCAAAGTCACCGGCCCCTTGCGTTTAAGTGTAAAACGCACCTCATCGGCAGGTTGTTGTAAGATCGCTTCCTCACGACAATGCCAGTCAATCACCAGCCGGTCAGGTTCGCAGCCGGTCGAACGGGATATTTCACGGGCGAGCAGATCCGTAATAGTAAACGGTTTTTCCGTCTCCCCCTGAACCTCAATTACCGGCTCAACAGCAACCGGGGCCACTTCAGCGGTGATTGTCGGGACATCTTTTAATGTCACCGAACAGGAACTTGCGCCGTAAACATCAACGCTACCCGGATTAATGCCCGCTCGGGCCAAAACTCGGTTGAGCTGGTAATTATCCAGGTGCACCTGGCGGGCGTCAACCGCCAACCGGCCAACAACCATCGTCTCAATGCGTTCTTTAACGACCGTATCATCACATCGCACCCAGGCAATATCAGAAAAGACCACCGGACCGGCCCCCAGAAAAACCTGGTTGCGAACACGGATCTGACATCGACTCGCAAAAACACCATCCGCCAGGATGACCAAAGCCAACACGGCGATCAGTAGGATCAAATTGTTTGTTCGTTGTTTCATGCGTTGCCTGAATAGTTTAATTCGTTATCTAATTACGCTTTTTTATCGCAGCAATCGACCGATTACCTGAAGGGCTTCATCGGCGGCCTTGATCGATTGGGAGTTCATTTCAAAACTACGCTGCGTACGGATCATGCCGATCAGCTCGCGCACCGGATCCACATTACTGGATTCCAGATGATTCTGATAAAGCTGGCCAAATCCCGGGTCCCGGGGGTTCCCTTGAATCGCCGCGCCGCTGGCTTCTGTTTCCGTAAAGAGATTACTGCCCTCTAAACGCAAGCCATGGGGGTTGGGAAACTTGAATAACTGTATTTGCCCCACTTCGGTATCGGTACCTTGCACCGAAACCGTAACCCGACCGTCCGTACCAACGGTAATGCCCGTCGCGCCCTCGGGAACATTGATCGGCGGGTCAAGCAAAGGACCGTCACTGGTCCCCAAAACCATATCCCCGTTAACATTGGTAAAGAAATTACCCGCGCGGGAATAAGCCTCCCCTTCGCCAACACCATCATAGGTCTGAACTTTAAAGAAACCCGAACCGCCGATTGCCACATCAAGCTCTCGGCCCGTATTTTCGATCGAGCCGTTTCTAAAATCCAGCTGCGTATTCGAAACCCGGGTCCCAAGCCCGACAAACAGCCCCGAACTCGTCCGCTCGCCCATACTGTTTAACGCGCCCGGTTGGCGACGTTCCTCATAGAACAAATCCTCAAAGTTCACCCGCTGACCTTTGAAACCTGACGTATTGCTATTGGCCAGATTATTCGCAATGACATCCAATTGGGTGTCCATCGCCTTCATGCCGGTCGCTGCTGAATGTAATGCGGCTATTGCCATAATTTCTTATCCTGATCCTAACGTCAAAAGTCATTTTTCGACTTTAAAAACGAGCTTCAAAAATACTTTTGACGCTGGCGTCTATCCTGATTTCTCTGTACCACAGGCGACCTCGCCTGCGTTTTATACTATCCGGTGATACTGCCCAATTTACTCACGGCTTGTTGCAGTGTCTGATTCTGGATCTGCAACATGCTGGTATTCATCTGAAACATCCGGCCGATCTTCATCATGTGGGTCAGGCCGTCAATCGAATTAACCCCGGAATCTTCCAGAAAACCCTGCTTCACAACGGCTGGAATATTGCGGGGCTGAACCGTGGATTCGCTTTTGAACAGGTTGCCGCCTGTTTTCTTGAGCTGGCGGGTATCGTCAAAATTCACAATACCCAGTTGAGCCCGCGTTACGTCGCCCTGATTGATAAAACCCATCATATCAATGACAGGGGCGGTATCAGGATCCATAATGATCGGCTGCCCCCCCCTGTCCAGAACAGGATACTGACCGGCCAAGGTGACCAACTGGTTCTGTTCGTCAAGCATGAATCGGCCGTCGCGAGTATAGTGGACCTCGGAGCCATTTTGAACTTGAAAGAAACCTTCACCGGCCAGGGCCAGATCATATTTGGATTGGGTTTCTTTGAGCGATGCCGGCGTGAAGTCCGTATGAGTCGGCAGCGCAAAAGTACCACCGCCCATGCTTTCCAGCAGGTCGGTGGTGAATTCTCGTGAGCCGTGCTGCGCCTCGGTCCCCCGGGCCTTCATCAAAGGTATATCGGGTTTGTACCCGACAGTATTGGCGTTGGCCAGGTTATTGGCCTCAACATCCTGTTGGTACGAATTGGCCAGTGCGCCACCGGCTGATATGTACATTCCATAGATCATCGCTTATCCTAAGCTATTGTGCTGAGTTCTCCGCCTCAGCAGAGGCCTGCATTGCTTGAGCCTGTAACAGCATATGTTGAGCGGCCGCCACCCTGGCAGCATTGGCAATCCGTTGGGCCAAACTTCCGTCGCTCAAACTCGCCAGCAGCGATAAAACATCGCTTTTGTCATCCTGACATACCGATGTGTTGGTGCTGTTCATACTGTTCTTCCTTTTTACTTTTTCTTTTAATTCAAGGCTCAATGTTTAAGTCATCAACACTCTCCGAGTGTCACTGACGTTAGTTTCAACGCAATTCCTTCTAAAGGGGACTTAAGCAAGGAGTGTGCCAAATAAATATATTTTTAAAAATCCGTTTAAAACCTTCCACAAAAAAAGACATAACCTCTTAATAAATATGAACTTATAAAATATTTATCCTTAAATATAAATACGTTGACTCAAAAAATAGTTCCATTGGCCCAACCCACTCACAAAGCGCAATATTTGCGCAATTTCACATCATCTATGCATTATTTGCCGAAAAAAAGGTATGAAAACTGTCGTTTGCCATAAAAAAATTGCAGGTCAACTGTTATTGGGGTATATTGTTATAAGAATGTTTGACATGTTCCCATAAAAAATTATTTTTTGCACCCATGGCGATTACATGGGACACCCAGTCTCGGAAGACGTTTATATCACGGAGGATATCATGCGTATTTTTACTCGGCGATTTATTGTTTTGATGGGGCTCCTGGGGCTCATTAATTGTGTCGGCCTGCTCTGGATCAATTTCAATCTCACACGACTCCCCAAAGAATCTGTTTCCATCCGGTCTGTTTATCCCAAAGATAATGCCGAAAAGTTTGATCGCATTGGCCTTCTGTTTGACCGGAAGGTTGTGACCGAGACTTCGATCGGCAGTACCGAGACAGGGGAAATATTTACTTTGGATCCTCCTTCTCCGGGTAAATGGGTCTGGGTCCAGGCCGATAAGCTGGAATATTGCCTTGAGGAACCGTTGCAACCGGGTCGAAAATATCAAATAATCGCCCATGAAGCGATCATCGCGGCCCGGGGGAAAGTTCTTGTAGGGGAAAAGATATTCGAGATCAAAACCAGCCCGCTCAAGCTGCTCAACTGCAAGATGATCGCCAAAGACAGATATTCGGCGACCCTTGATTTTGAGTTTAACCAACCCGTTGCCCCGGGAGAGCTTATTCGCCATCTGAAAATTTCTGACAGACAGCGCGACACAAATAAACTCGATAGTATCACATCATTATCCAAAGAACCTGCCTCTAAAATCGCTCTCCAGGTCCAGCGACATGACTGCAACAAGATGAAAGTAACCGTCGATAAGGATCTCAAAGGGAACCAGGGGGACCTGCCACTAAAATACGATTCTAGCTGGAACATTGAAATTCCCCAGAATTTCTCCCTCTTATCCTCATATGTGTACCATCAAGGCCTGGACGAAACCACAACCATAACCCTCAGCTTTTCTGACGAATTGGCCACGGACCAGGCGTTGAACAATATCAAGATCGATCCGGAGCCCTCTGATGTAACCTTGAGTGGCGACAGAAGCAACCTGGTCATCAATGGGGTCTTTACCTGCGATAAAAATTACAAGATCACACTGCCAAAGACCCTTTACAACACAAATAATCAGACACTCGGCGAAGATACCACAACATCGGTCCATATCCCCAACAGGCGTACAGACATCGCTTTTACGCACAATAAGGGCATTTTATCGCCCGATGGGAATATGGCCCTTGAT
Source organism: Phycisphaerae bacterium (assembly GCA_021736565.1). GTDB lineage: Bacteria > Planctomycetota > Phycisphaerae > Sedimentisphaerales > SM23-30 > JAIPFO01. The sequence continues at coordinate 14,215 of JAIPFO010000031.1, forward strand.
ATAAAAGCTGTAAACGTCAAGGAAGTACATTTTTCCACCTGGCGTCTCCATGCCAACAACCTTGTAACTCACCTTCATAATAACGCCACCAGCGAAACCTCCCGCTCAATTGCCACCAAGACCATCACGATGGATCTTCATCATAATCAGATCCAGGATGTCGTTCTCGACCTGAATGAACTGCTGAAAAATCCCCTGGGAATCTACAGGATAAATGCAAATGTCCCCGGGAGATGGTCTTCTGATCAAGCGTTGGTTACCGTAAGCGATCTGGCCATTACGACGAAACTCGAGAAAAACGCATCCCTGATCTGGGTGACATCTCTTAAATCGGGCCTGCCGGTCAAAGATGTAACGATAAAGGCTTTTTCAGCCAACAATCAGGTTCTCACCACCGCCCGGACCGATGATAACGGGTTGGCTCACCTGAAGTTACAGCCGAATCATCCCGATGGCAAACTCTGGGTGGTTACCGCCGAAAAAGCGAATGATTTGAATTACCTTATCCCCGGCGATAGCCAGTGGATGCTGGATAATGTAGCCCAATCGGGCAGGCAATATGCAAGTACTTATGAAGTAATGCTTTACGGCGAGCGGGGGGTCTATCGACCTGGCAGTACCATATACATGACGGGAATTATCAGGGATAAAGAGGGGAATATCCCGCCGGAATTCCCCCTGTCGGTTGATGTTTATCGACCCGATAACAAAAAGGTCAAAATCCTTATTGCCGATACGAAGAAAAATCAACAGGGCGTTTTCCATGTTTCGTTCCAAACAGACACCAACGGCCAAACCGGGCCATACCGCTTTGTCGCCACACTGCCCGGTGGCGGCAAAACCCTCGGCAGCGTAACGGTCCTTGTCGAGAACTTCGTGCCGGCGAGGATGGAAGTGACAACGAAAACGAATTCGGAGCATTATTATAAGAGTGATCCTATCGAAGTTGCCATTTTGGGAAAATACCTTTGGGGGCAGGCGGCATCTGGAATACCATCAAAGGTTGAAGGTTTTCTGCAGGCCATACCCTACAAGTCGAAGAAATACCCGAAGTACCACTTTGGAACGGACGAAAAAATGAAGGTCATAAATCTTCGTTCGCTCAATACCAAACTGGACGATAATGGCACAGCCAATACAAAAGTCGAATTACCCAAAGACCTTCAGCAGGGATTGTACAAAATATATCTGACCGGAACGGTGACCGAGCCGGGCGGGCGGTCCGTTTCCAGCAATGCCACCGCCATCCTCGACCAGGTGGACCGTCATATCGGTCTTTATCAGCCACGAAATGTTGTGGCGGTCAATACCCCTGGTAAGATCAACTGGGTCCGCCTTGACGGTAAAGACCAACCCGCCACACCGGGCGAAATGAAAATGACCTTCGATAAGATCAATTACGACACATCGCTCAAGGAAGTGAATGGCCGGATGGTGTGGCAATCTAACGAAAGATACCAGGAGATTGAATCTTACGTCATCAGCCCTCAAGATGCGAATGATACGACGGTTGGAAATTTTGAGATTAACTGCCGTTTCACCGGTATGTACAGGGTCACCCTCACCGATACTGAGACCCAAAGTTCTTCACAGATAGAGTTTTATGCCAGTTCGTACGCCTCTTCCAAAGTGTCAGTGGCAATGAACCAGCCCGAGCACCTTGAAATTATACCGGATAAAAATATTTATCAACCGGGCGAGACGGCCAAAATCCTGGTCCAAAGCCCTATCCCCGGCACCCTGCTGCTGGCCCTGGAAACTGATAAAATCATGGCCAACCACATAGTTGAGATTACAGAAAACTCCGCACAACTGGAACTGAAACTCCCCTCGAATATCAGGGGCAGTGCGTACCTGACCGCATCGGTCGTCAATAAGATCGATCCAACGCAAGAAAAATGGCTCCCACATCGGGCCATGGGAATGGCCCGGGTCAAAATCGATCATCAAGCCAATGCCGTGCCGGTCAACCTGGATATTATCGGCGATATAAAGCCCGCAAACACAGTGGAAGTTGCCATTGATGCCGGCATGCCCCTCGACCCGAACCGTCCGGGCGTGGTTCATGTATGGGCGGTCGATGAAGGAATCCTTCTAACCACCGCCTATAAAACGCCCGATCCTTTCAAATATTTTCTCAGCCCTCGCAGCCCCGGCGTGATGACTTCAGATGTCTTTTATCGCCTGCTGCCCGACCAGAAACGCCCCGAAGGCATGATCCGCATCGGAGCCGGCGGCGAAGGAGAACCCGGATTTGACCCGCTGCAGCGCAGCCCGGTGGCTGTAAAGCAGACGAAGGAAACCGTCATCTGGCGTGAATCGGTCGTACTCGACAAAAACGGTAAAGCCAAAATCCCAATGGATTTACCGGACTATATCGGCCGGTTAAGACTCATGGCCACCGGTATTGACCATGACAACTATGGCAAGACCGATAAAGCCATCATCCTCACCAAACCGATCATC
>JAIPFO010000032.1 GCA_021736565.1 Phycisphaerae bacterium
GCCCCGGGTTCGGGAACTCGCTTGTCGGCCGCTTCTTCGATCTGAGTCAATATGGAATTGAGATATTTTTCATCTGCCTGCGCTTCACTAATAACCTTACTCTTATATGCCTTGGCCTGAGCGAGCAGGATATCCGAGTCTGCCTTTGATTCATTGATAATTTCATTGGCCTTTGCCTCGGCGTCTGTGATTAACTTTTGGGCCTCTTCCTTGGCATTGGCCACAGCGTCAAAGCTGGGGATAACCTGACGAGGGATGGTATTTTCTACCTGGTTCAAGCTGGCAACAATACCGATATCAAGTTTTTCGATCCGATTTTTCATCCTGTTTTCAACCTGCTCAGTAAATTCCATGGGTTTCTCATAGATAATCCGGTCGATATCCCAATTGGCACTGGTTAAAACAACAGAATCTTCCAGGACCGATCGCAGCAGATCATTGACACGCCCCCAGCCGGCATCAGTGCCATCCCAGAGATTTTCAATAAATCGCCTGGGCTCTTGAATTTTGTATCGAATTGCCCATCGGGTATGAATCAGATTATAATCGGTCGCCTGTAAACTTTGGACGTCGGTGTTATTTAGCTCACTGACGTTTAACCGGCTGTTAGAGGCCGAGGCTGTTAAAGTATAGCCATCTTTTCCGATCGTCAGTTGCGCCGGCGGCTGACTCTGACTGCCCAGGACTTTTTCTTTCTCCGTTTGATAATACCAGAAAGAATCATCAACATTAAGCTGCAGTTCGGTATTGGATGGGATCTTGATAACTTCTTCTACCGGGGAAGGCCAGGCCCAATGCCAGCCGGATTCCAGAATAGCCTTACTGCCGCTTCCATTGATCTTACCAAATCGCAAGACCATCGCCTGCTCGTTCTCATTCACCTTGAACATGCCACTGTAAACAAACAGAACCAACACCCCCACCATCACCACCTTGAGTACCACAAAGCTGATACGCAAAGCCTCGGCGAGCGCCTCATTGGCCGGGTCCAACGGCTCAACATCAACCCGTTGACCATGGTCATCCGAACACTGGCAGTCATGTCCATGTTTTTCAGTTTCACTCATATCTTAAGATCTCCATTATATTCCGCTTTTGCCATCAAACATGAGCGTCAGCGAACATAACAACTTTTCTCCGCCGCAGGCGGATTAGTTTTTCACTTATTCTCTTTGGTCGCCCCATTGGCCGTTGGGCCGGTAAACAATAATTTATATGCCGGGGTATTAACATCCAGAACAATCGTAGTACGCCCACTCAAGGTCTCTCGCAAGGTCTCCAGTTGACGCAAGAAACCCGCCAACTCCGGATGCTCAAGAAACGTTGAATAATACTTGGCCGCTTCGGCATCGCCGGCCCCCATGGTCGCTTTGGCTGTGGCCTGAGCTTTGGCTAAATTAATTGTTGCATTGCTTTTGGCTTCACCTTCGATCTTACTGGCTTCACTGGCACCTTCGGCCATTGAAATTCGAACCTCACGACCCCGGTCCGCCATCATACGATTAAAAACGGATTCGGTCACGGAACTTGGAACCTGTAATCGGCTGATCCCCAGGTCAACAAACTCAATACCATAGTCCGCACCGTCAGCTTCAACCTTATTGCGAATACGACCTAACATACCACCCGGCTGTTCTGCGGTTCCTTTTTCCAGGATGCCGAGCTTGAATTTATCTGAGTCGTCGGTGACCAGATCGCTGAAGTTATACTCGGTAATGGTATTGGTCGCCTCGGCAATCCAGGTACGACTCATGATCCGTTTGGCCGCGTCAATCACATCCTGGGCATCATTCTGGCCTGGCTGGCGAAAACTTTTATAAAAAGCCTGGGGATCATTGATACGCCAATTGACATAAATCTGGACAACAACACTCTTTTCATCCTGGGTAATGGTCTGCACCTCTTCCTTTATGAGCGTGCGGATACGTGTATCAAACTTCACCACTTTCTGCCAGGGCATGATCCATTGCAAGCCGGGCTCGTCCACCTGATCGGTGATCTTTCCAAATGTCATCACCAGGGCCTTTTCCTGCTGACGTACCTGAAAGGTGATCATATACATGATCAGCACCGAGACAATAATAACGCCTATCAGAATAATTCCTAAATGTTTTTTCACGGTTGGTTCTCCTGTTTTTCCTGAGGAACGCCTAAACCCTTCATAAGATCAGGTTGTAGTTTTTCTTTTAAGTCAATTTCATATGTCCAGTTTTTCACATCATCTGATGATATGATATATTTTCGCATTGAGGGCAACCGCTCATCCAATACCGATAAAAACTCACGCCATCGATAAACGTCGCCGCCTTTTTTATACGCCTCAAGCTGTTGGGTGAACCGTTTGGCGTCAGCTTCGGCAACCTTCGTTCGCTCTGCATGATAAGCATCCGCCTCGGCTTTGAGCACTTCACTTTGGCCATCGGCCCGGGCTAAAATTTCCCTGGCAGCACCGGTCGCTTGAAGAATCAGGGCCTGCTTATCCTGCAATGCTGAAACCACTTTCTCAAACGATTCGGCAACCTTCACCGGCGGATGAACCGATTCCAATCCAACAAAGACAATCTTAATGCCCATATTGTTTTGATCAACCTTCGCCTGGATCACTTTCTTGAAATGCTCAGTCGCGTTATGGCGTCCCGACCCAAGCAGTGCCTTAATGCTGGTGGTGGCACAATAATGAACCACTTGGCGATAGGCAAGCTCGGTCAATAATTCACGCGGGTTCTTGTAACATTTATCCTGGCCATAGCCGTACTGAGCGACATCACCTATCTTATACTGAAGCGACACCGCCAGCACCAGCATATCAATAACACTTTTGGCAGAATCTTCCGACACATTCCCTTCGGAAGCTTTAGCTCCCGGTACAGCAATTAAAAACGGAAATTCCTCTTTCCAATGTTCCTTTGTCCATAAAATCGGTGTTGTCACTGGAATTTCCCGACCATTTTTGTCAATAATCGGATCATTTCGCACAAACCCGATATCAATGGTTTGTACCTGATCGACTGGAAACGTCTTTACCGTGTCTATCGGCCAGGGCAGCTTCAGGTGCATGCCGCTTTCGTATGGCTTGGCCTCACCGGCCCGACCTGTATTGACAGGCTTGCCAAATCGCTCCAGGACCCCCTGATGGCCAGGGGGCACAACGGTGAAACAGCTCAGTAGATACAAGATCAACGCCTGCAAGATCAACATCGGCACCACGGCCTTTTCCAACAATTTATAAAACCAGGTCTCTGAGACCTTAAAGCCAAACTGATAATCCAACGCATGGCTGGCGGTTCGCAATATTCCGCCCGGCTCACAAAACAATCCTAACAGCCGCGATTCATAAGGTGCCCGGCGATACTGCCCTTTAATTCGAGGACGATAGGCATCCATCAGTAAATTAAGAAGAATTTCAAGACCGATCACCAACATCAGGACCACCAGCACATAACCGGTCACCTGTTCGGCCATATTATAACCGGCCTGTGCCAAAAACAGGATAATACCCAGGGCAAAACAGGCCAGGGCGTTGCTGAACAGATAACTGCCGCCGGCTCGTAACGGCCGCCATATCGCCTGCTGGCTCATACCCACCGCATACCGGGAAAATACAAAACTCACCAGGGCAAATCCCGCCAGGTAGGCGATAGCCTCCAGAGCTTTTTCGTCAAAGGCCCCCTCGGGTCTGTTTCGCACCACCGCCTGAAGCCAGAAGGCAATCCCCAACAGGTAGCCGGCATTAATCACTGAGAATATGCTCAGCAGATACTTTTCCATCCAGGTGAGCCGTTTAGCAGCAACATGCATCTGAGATTCGAGCATGGTCGCTTCAAAAACGCTGGTATCCTTGCCCTCCCGTCGCAATCGTTCATACTGCTCAATGTCAAAACGTTCTTCATCCGCCAGGCGACGCTGGCGAAACTGCAGGAAAAGCACGAGCCAGATGCCCGCCCCACCCAGGAAATGCCAGGCCTCAATATGGACGGCCAGCGATTTAACCTGCGAGGAAACCAGCAGTGCCAGCAGGAAGAATGCTACCTGGAGCAGCAAGGCAAATAAACTCAATACCTCCGCACGACGGGGCGACAACTTCTTATTTTCAGCCAATTTTTAATCCTCTATCATTGACGCTAGCGTCATAATTTTATATCTCTGATCAGAATGAGTTGCCATAAAATGAACTCGGCCATCTGGATTTACGTAGTGACATATAAACATATCGCGGAAGAAGGCTCCGCATTAACAATCACATAAACACTTGTAAATAAAATATTTACAATCTAGCAATGTGAAAAAATCACCCGGATGGGCAAAAAAGATACGTCAAAAAAATGTCAATTCGTCATTGCGAATGACAGTATTGCTACACTAGATACGTCTTCTTATCAAAAATGTTTGTAAAACAGGAAAATATTCCTGACATTTTCGCTTCAATGCATTATTAGACAAAATCCTTGCCCCCAAATGGAGCGGCAGTATAACGAATATCAAAAAATAATGCAATAAATTCTCTTAAAATAAATCCCGTACGACCATTCACCGCCATTTATGCCGCCCTTTCCCGGGTGCAACTGGTCGTACCTTTGTCATAATTATTTAAGGCTCGTTTTCCACCTCTTAAAGGCTGATTTAAAGGATGCAAATCGGTTTTTGACGTGGGAGTCTTAGTTGGGCCATTTTTTTATTGCAAAATATCTGTCTTAATTGTAAATATAACATAAATATTACATTTGACGCCTGTGTCAGGAGTATTTTTGAGGCCTGTTTTCCGCATCTTAAAAAATATTTATGACGTCGGCGTCAATTCTTACCGATGGAGCACCCATGCTATTATTCCAAAGCCTGTTCGCGATAATCTCGAATACCTTCACCGAAACGCTTCGGCAGCCGGTTCACTATGTTGTCATTTTCGCGACCATTCTCATCCTGATCTTTAGCCCCTCCCTGGCGATGTTCACCATGGATGATGACAATCTACTTCTTAAAGACGTAGGGCTGTCCACATTACTGGTCGCAGGGTTGTTTCTGTCGGTTTTTGCTTCGACCTCGGTACTAACCGATGAAATTGAAAATAAAACGGTGTTGACGGTATTGTCAAAAACGGTCAGTCGCCCGCTCTTTGTCATCGGAAAATTTATTGGGATCGCCTCGGCAATTCTTCTGGCACAGTACCTGCTTTCCCTGGTATTGATCATGATAACACGGTTTGGCGTGTTGCAACGCGCCAGTGACGACCCGGACTATGTGGTGGTGGTTTTGGGTGTCGGTGGTCTGGCCGCCTCCTTTATCATCGCCCTGGCGGGTAACTACTTCTATAAATGGCGGTTCACCTCAGTGGCGATCATACTCAAAACCGTACTGGCCACCCTCATTATCATTGTTCTTTATCATATCGACAAAGAGGGGCACTATGAACCTTCGCCCCAAAATATCCAACTGGACCTTATTGGCCCGATGGCTTTAATGATCATGGCCTCGATGATCTTAACCGCTGTCGCGGTAGCGGCCTCGATACGATTTAACCTGTTTGCAACGCTATTTATTTGCATCTGCGTCTTTCTGCTGGGTGCAACCCTCCAATATCTTCTGGGCCCCATAGCCGCTCAACCGGGGATTGCCCACTATTTCGCCTGGGCTGCCCTGGCCATTGTCCCATCGATTAACATATTTGTGGTCACAAACGCCATCTACAACGAGGCTGGGATCCCCCTGGACTATATCGCCCAGTCGGCCCTCTACGCCCTGCTCTATATTTCCGCGATTCTCATGTTCGCCATCGCCCTGTTCCGACGCCGTGAAATTGGATAATCACCCGTCGTTGCTACTTTTTTTGAGCCAAGTGCGAGATGGGCCGCAGTCCTTTCATTTTCATTTTCATTTTCATATTCATGCTGAATATCCAATACCCAACAGGGATTCACCTTGGGTGTTGAACTCCAGAGGCCCTTTGCATTCCATTTCCGGTCATTTTAGCCGGAACTTGACGATTTTCGCTGCTTCGCTTATACTTATGGGCTTACCCAGCATATTAGCATCAATTGAAAGAGGAACATGAAAATAACAGTCAATGACACGATACAGGAAATGGAAGAAGGAGCCACAGTCACGCAGCTCCTGAACCATTTGAACCTACCCGGCCCGACGGCGGTAGAGCTTAATCGGGAAATCTGCAGGAAGAAGAATCATGCCACGACGGTTTTAAATGATGGAGACAAACTGGAGATAGTCACCATCGTGGGTGGCGGATAACCTATTGCAATAAAAAGACTTAGAATATCATATAAAGGAATATCATCATGACCCTCCCCCAAAGCCCCCTCAAACTGGGCCCTTATGAATTTGACAGTCGGCTATTTGTCGGCACGGGCAAATATGAAACATTTGAATTGATGCAGGACGCCCTTGAAGAGAGTGGCTGCGAAGTCGTCACCGTTGCGGTTCGACGGGAACGACTGCTTGACAGTCGGCAGCGAAACATCCTGGATTTCCTGGACCGGGACAAATACACCCTTTTGCCCAACACCGCCGGTTGTTTTAATGCCGAAGATGCCGTTCGCTGCGCGCGACTGGGCAGGGAATTACTGGAGTTAGATTGGGTGAAGCTGGAAGTTCTGGCCGATACAAAAACCCTGCTGCCTGACCCAACCGGCACCCTTGAAGCAACTGAAACCCTTGTCAAAGAAGGGTTTACCGTTCTGGTCTATACCAATGACGACCCGGTTATGGCCAAGCGGCTGGAAGAAGTCGGTGCTACAAGCGTTATGCCCGCCGCCGCCCCGATCGGCTCGGGCCAGGGGGTCCTGAACCCCAATAATATCCGGATCATCCTGGAAAGGGCCAACGTCCCGATCATCGTCGATGCCGGGGTGGGGACTGCCAGCGATGTCTCTATCGCCATGGAATTGGGCGCCGAGGGCGTCTTGCTCAATACCGGAATCGCCGGTGCTAAAGACCCCGTTCGCATGGCCCGGGCCATGAAGCACGCGATCATCGCCGGGCGAGAGGCCTATCTGGCCGGTCGGATCCCGAAAAAACTGTACGCCACTGCATCGTCGCCTACTGAAGGAACGATTCAATAGTTGGATAATATAGTCATACATCCTGACGAATTTCTTGGGCCCGGCGGTCCGGTCGCACGACGATTGGATAATTATGAACCGCGGGCGGAGCAGATCAAAATGGCCTCGGCGATTCATCAGGCTTTTGATGAGTCCTGCCATTTGGTCGTTGAGGCCGGTACGGGTGTCGGCAAGAGTTTTGCCTACCTGACCGGCGCCCTGGCTCAATCGCTCAAAAACGATAAGAAAAAAATTGTCATCAGCACCTACACCATCAGTCTCCAGGAACAGCTCATCCAAAAGGACATTCCGTTTATCAAGGAGGCCAGCGGTGTCGATTTTTCGGCGGTGCTGGTGAAGGGCCGTAATAACTATCTCTGCTGGCGACGACTTGCCCAGGCACAAAAACGAGGCCCGTCTCTTTTCGATAACGAAGATTACATCGAGGCGCTCGATGACATTCAACAGTGGGCGATGGATTCCAAAGACGGTTCGCGAAGCAACCTGCCCTTTGTGCCACCGCCGACCGTATGGGGGGCGATCTGCAGTGACAACACCGCCTGTGCCGGAAAGTCATGCAAACGGTTTGATCATTGCTTTTACCAGATCGCACGCCGACGGATGTTCGGCGCTCAGATCCTGGTGACGAATCATGCCCTGCTGTTTTCTGACCTGGCGGTCCGTCAGCAAGGGGGAAAAATTCTTCCCAATTTTGACTTTGCGATTATCGACGAAGCCCACAATATTGAAAGCGTCGCCAGCAACCATTTCGGGCTGCGAATTTCCAATGCCCAGATCAGTTTCTTATTGAACCGGCTGTACAACCGCAAAACCCACAAAGGGATCTTAACCGCGAACATGGCCAACGACACTCTTTCGTATCTGGAAAAAACCCAGGAGGCCAGCGATATTTTCTTTGACGAGATCATCGACTTTAGCGAAGCCCAGAAAAGATCCGGGGGTAATGGCCGCGTCCACACACCCGACAAATTCGCCAATACTATCAGCGCCCCACTCCGGGGTCTGTGCGAGCACTTACTCGATCTGGCAAAAGACACAGAAGATGAACAAGATCGATTGGAAATTGAATCGCACGCGGGCCGTTGTTTTGAATTTGCTAACGGTATCGCTCAATATGTTGGCCAGAAAATCGAGGCGAATGTCTATTGGATTGAAACCCACGCACGTCGGTTCGGGCAACAAACGGCCACCATCTGCGCGGCCCCTTTGAATATCGGCCCCCTGCTCCAAAAGGCACTTTTTGAACCGCTGGAATCGGTGGTCCTGACCAGTGCCACGCTCAGTGTGAAAGGCAAAGACGAGCAGGTCGAAAAGGCAAAAAAAAACGGCTTCAACTTCTTCACCTCACGATTGGGGCTGGAGGAGTTTCGCCCTCTTCAATTGGGATCTCCGTTTGACTATCAGCGTCAGGTCAAAGTTTACGTTGAAGGCTACCTGCCGGAACCCCGCCTGGGTGATGATGAGTTTATCATCGGAGCCGCCGACGCTATTAAAAAATATATCCAGAAGACCCATGGCAAAGCCCTGGTGCTTTTTACCAGTTTTGGCCATTTGCGAAAAATTGCCGCCGCCCTGGAATATTTCTGCCAGGAAAATGATTTTCTCCTCCTGGAGCAAGGCAAAGATATTGACCGCACAACGCTACTGAACCAATTCCGCGAAAACACCAACAGTGTTTTATTGGGCACCGAAAGCTTCTGGCAGGGCATTGATGTCCCGGGCGATAGCCTTAAAAATGTCATTATTGCCCGACTGCCGTTTGCCGTCCCTGACCATCCGCTGTTACAGGCCCGACTGGAAAAAATTCGCGAAGCCGGCGGCAGCCCGTTCTCCTCATACCAGCTGCCTGAAGCCATTCTAAAATTCAAACAAGGGTTTGGCCGTCTGATCCGTTCAAAGTCCGACAGCGGCATCGTGGTGATCCTTGATCCGCGCACGGTAACAAAAAATTACGGCCGAGCCTTTATCAAAGCCCTGCCCCCCTGCCCAGTAGAAATCGTCAAAGAGCTATAACCACATTTCCAAAGAGACAAATCGCAAGAGTGAATCTTTTCCCCATTGGTACAGGGTAAAATCACCGCAATTAATGTGCACACGTCCAGACATGTAGGGTTTGGCAGAGATCGGCAGCATATCCTGATCAATATCGATCGTCACCTCGTAAACCGCCTCGACGGGGCGTTCCTGGCCGGTCGCCGCATCGTATTCGGTCAACACCTCGCCCCCCACCTTATTACTCAAGGCCAGTTTCTCGCCAAACTCGCCCATGTTCACCTCGGGATACAAGCTGGGTGATTTACTGTCTCCCCGTTCCATGGGAACAACCTTCCCCTTGAATTTATCCTTACTGAATGCATAAAGCATCATTTCAGCGACAGGCTCTTTTTTATTATTCGATTGAAATATCCGGGACAACACCTTTTCGGGGACCCAGACTTTAGCTGTCATCTCCGAGACATCACCCAACAACATCAGGGGCGTCCCCGCTTCGACAAAGTGATTCTGATGCGACTTGATTATCTGCTCATCCGATAAGATCTGGCCGGAAAACGGCATGGTTATTTCAAGTTTTTCCAACTTCTTTGTAAATCGCTCTTGATTGGCCTCCAATGTTTCCAATTGATCCTTCAGCTGTTCAATCATGCTGACCTGGCCTGTGTCTCGATACGAGTCAAGCTGGCTCTGAACACTCTTAATTTCATATTCCAATTTCTCGGCTTTGTATCTTAACTCCGGATTATCCAGCCTCGCCAGAGCCGTATTGCCGGGGAACCACCGGGTCCCCTGACAGACCTCTTCTTTCCATCGTAATTCGCCCGGCACCTCCGTGCGAAGCCACTGCATCCGGGTCGGCTCCAGGATAAAATTCAACGTGACATGCTGTGGAAACGGCCAGAAGATACCAATTCCTATTCCGGTAACAATTAATGCCAGAATAACAATTAAACGAATATTAGAAATCCCTAATGCTTCACGCTGTTTGGTAATCATCTGTCCTCCCTTATATAATGGAATTAGTAACATAGTCACCCCACAAACAATGACCAAAAATTGCCCCAGAAAAGCCAGGTGCATCTTATCGAACAGATAATAAATACCATACATGATCATAAACATAATGAACCAGCGATACAGAAACGCTGAAATGGCATACAATGGGAAAATAAAGCTGAACCGATGTTCCTCCGGCATCTCGTTGGGAGTGCCGCCCAGAAAGTATCTCACAAAAAGATTTTTCATCATCGTGGTGGCCCGCTGTCGAAGATTAGGCACTTCTATCATATCCATCAACATATAATAGCCATCAAACTTCAACAAGGGATTGGCATTGAACATCACCGTGGAGATCGAACAGATAATCACAATATTGTGGGAGAAGGCATGAATAAAACCGGGCGACTCGGTAAAAAACCAGACCACCGCCGCAACCGCCGCGATGAACAATTCGACCATAATACCACCGGCGGTTGTTAAAAACCGATGTGCCTTACTGCGAAAGGTCCATGAATCGGTAATATCGCAGTATAAAAATGGGGCAAAAACCAGAATAAGAAAACCGATCTCATGGACTTCCCCCCCGTAATTCTTACAGGTTAACCCGTGGCCAAATTCATGAATGCATTTGACCAGCCAGAACGCCACAAAAACCATCGGGGCATTATATATCGTAAAAAACTGTTCATTGAACATGTACGTAAAATCGTGCCATCGATGGACGATTAACAACATCGCCAAGGCCATCATGGCCAGATAAAACAGAAGAAATCCCTGTGTCCAGATAAATCGAATATGAGGAATAACCGCATTGAACATTTTATCAGGATCATGCAACGGGAACTTAAAGAACAGAAAATTTGTAAGCTGGCCAAAGAACTTCTTTCGTCGTGTTTTCTTGGCGGTACCATACAACACTTCATCGCGGTCCGGCCGGGTCATGATCAGGACATTCTTACTCATCAGGCTGCTAATAAACAGTCCCACTTCGGAATTGGTTAACAGTTCGCCTTTAAAGGCCTCATAATGCGCCTCTCTGAGCTGGCCCAACGTGACCTTCTTTTTAAACTGCTGAAGAATAAAATGCTCTTCACGATTAAAGCGATAATATCGCAACGACAAGGGGTCTTTGTAAACCCAATAGGGCTGCCCATCGTAAATCTGTGGCGTCACGGACAATTCCTTCCGCAACCGCGGCAAAACACGATCCTCCGGCGACGCTCCATTATCTAACTCAGTATTCAAATCTCAGATATCTTTCTGAATTTCCACATAAAAAGTATCATCTCGTGCAGAGGCAATCGATGCGATTTCTCTACCGTTTACTTTCCGGTTGTTTCAAACTTAAAGCCCCTCAATTTCCACCCGTGCCTTCATCTTATGACGGAACTTGAACGGATAAGTCCCGGCGGGTTTATCTTTGATGTCGATCCGGGGATTGTCAAATTCCACTTCAATGCGAAAATCACCCGTTGCCAGGATATAGGGACTGATATACACGACTTTCGCGTCGATCGCATTGGTACCACTGCCTTTAATGAAGACGCTGGCACTCTGGCCCAGACGCATCTTGTCGATATGAACGGCGGGGATCAACTTATCCACACGCAAACGATCGACCTTGATCATCGCAATGGGCGGCTGGCCCCGGACAACCATCTCACCGACTTCGACCCGCTTGGGCTCACGCCCGCCCAACTCCTTGACCAGGGCCTTAAACGGGACGACCACACCGGAGACTGGGGCCTCAATAGAATGCAATTTCAACTGCTTCCGGGCATTCTTCAATTTAAGATTCAGCATTTTCATTTCTAAATCAGCTTTGGTCTTGCCCAGTTGAGCCAGGTCAAAGGCCTGCCTGGCCTCTTTGACTTCCTTGGAGGATGCCCCCTTGTAATCGGCGATCTCTATCTTGCGAAGCTTCTCTACGATTTCCAGATTATCCCTGGCATATTGCAACCGGACCGCGGCGTCTTTGTGCACGGTACTCAACTCTCGTTGAGCCTCGAGCGACTCAATCTCCATCTCAATCACATCGGAATCCATCGTAATCATATTCTCGCCTTTGGAGACATAATCCTGAGGCCCATGCACTGTATCCACGACAAGGGCATCTACCGAGGAGCTCAAAACGACCACCGACTGAGCCTGCACTACGCTGGGGTAATACCCCGAAGAAACCGAATCAGACTGGGCACTGAGGCTATTTATTGCTCCCACTCCCCCTAAAAGAAACAAAACCAAAAGACGGCGTGTATTTTTTCTCATTTTTATCATTTCTGAATCCTTTCATATCACCAGCATACGCCGGTCTTTATCTATCGGCAGCCCTGAAAGGACTCCCTGATCAAACTTTTACGATACGGACCTCTACTGCGTCTAGAATAAGCTGATCCGTAAAAAATCGGAAAACTCGCGTGTCACAACATAAAACAGTGACCGTTGGCCACATTCTATCGCGACATTCCCTTCCAACCCTTTTCGCAAATCAATGGGAAAATCGTCGATGTTCTCTGGCAGGGCAACTCGCACAGAAATCACATTTCGGTATTTCTGCTCGCCGGTGGTTTCCACATAAGCCCGATGCGAGATACCGAGGACTTTCGATTCGAGGGTCAATTTTGGATAGCTCTTTAACTTGATGCGTGCCGTCAGCGTTTCGCCATTTTCCAGCGTCTCCTTATGGGCAGCCAACAGTGGGCCCGCTTCATCTTCAGGCACTTTGACAATAAATTCCCACTTGGGATTTTCCGGAACCACCTCCAGAAGCAACTGGCCCTGGGTCACAGGCATGAGCTTTAACTGGCGAATTTCGCTTTCGCGGGTGATAATTCTGCCTGAAATGGGCGAGACAATATCACAACGCGCCTCAGCCAGCTTATATTTTTTTAATTCAGCTTCCAGGGCGGCCAGCGAATATCCATATTGCTTGATCAGGGTGGGGTTCGCTTCGCCTATAGCGGCGCCTTGCTTTACTTTGACCTCTGCGATCAATCCGCCTACCCGGGCGATATCACTTTCGATGTCCTGCTTGTCCAGTGACGCCAGAACCTCACCTTTCATAACGAGACGCCCTTCTTTACCCAGCAATGGGACCTCTTCAACAATGCCCATTTCACGAGCATAGACAAATTCCGATGCGGTGGGCACCACTTCAGCATTACCCATCACTTTGACCTTCTTTGGGACAATAAATGGTAGAACCAGCAGTACCATCAGCAGCATGATCCATATGGCGCGTTTAACCTGCGGCATGCGGTAGAGTTTATCTCGCAACGAGCCCAACGCCCGCCCCGCCAGCGACAGCGGCATATCGCGATAGGACAGGCAATTGGTAAATGCCCGACCCGCCTCGACCAGCAGGCCATCTATCTGCTGCCGTTGATTTTTTCCAAACGGTTCTTCAATGACTTTCTCGACCACCAGGGCCCCGACCACATGCTCTTCACAAATAATCGGAAAGATTCCCATCACCGACGAGCCGGCCTGTAACATATACAGTCGGGCCGCGGTCACCAGGTCGTCCCCACCGTCCAAGTCGACATTAACCGCCGCACTGGGGTTATCTATGAGTAAAACCTTGCCTGTTTTGCACACCTCCTTGGAAATTTCAGCAATGCTTTTAATAAAACTGCTCTTGACCGCCACCGATTCCAGGCCGGAAACTGAATCCATCCGGAATTTACCGCGGCTGTTATACACCCCCGCCATACAGCGATAGACACCGAGCAACTCCTGGGAAAAATTTGCCAGGGCATAACAGGCCCGGCGTGTATCCAGGCTGCTGTGCAGCGATGAAACAAACTCTCGCAGACGGTCGGCTCGTTGAATTTGTGAATTTTGGTCCAGCAGGCAAAAACGTAATATAAAGACGGCCGCCTGATTGCATAAATTAACGAGGTATCCGGACAGCCCGGTAATTGCCCGGGCGTCAACGCCTTCAGGTGAAATTAGAAGAAAAACGGCCTCGACCTTCGACTCGACAATGATCGGCAGATACAACAGGGTATGATTGGAGTTATTCTCAACCTGGTCCGCCAGGCCACCATCGTGGATATTTGAGGCATTATTCGGCGGCAATATAATTCCCTGCTGGGACCCAACGACTTTATTCAATGCGAATATATTAATGCTGTTTTGTGGGCCGTCCGGCTGAAGGCCGGCTTTATTCAAATTCATATGCGACCGTAAGGCAAAGCCACCAGCTTTATCTGATTCCCAGATAGCACCGCCATCCCCCAAGAGTCTGATGATCCTATCCAGGAAATCACGGTAGAATTGATCCAGTGGACAATTCTCCTGACAAAGCCTGGCTATATCACCCTCTAAGGCCTGCAATTGCATCTGAAAGTCATCGACTTGCCCATTTTGCATCTGAGTTGTCATATTCTCACTCGTTTCAACAGTATTCTACAAATAATTGCGTTTTTTTGAAGCGGTATCCACCCCACAATAGTCATACAGGATATTATATTAACATAATATTCCACCGACATAAACAATAATCCCCTCCTCATTCAAATATTTGTTTGCCGCCAAAATCGTAACGCAACAGGCCTACATCGCTATTGGGGAGGCGTGGGATGATGGCTACAGATGCCCCTGAAGATCTCTGACATTCACTTAAGGTCACACCGCGTGTAAGCCAAGACGCCGGATCCATCTCTTATAAACATCTTCTATTTATTAAAAAGAAGGCTGTTTTTAACATAAAAAAAAGGTCCCCGGCTTATCGCCGGGAACCTTTGGTTTTTTGAAAGACTCGGTTGTTTATACCGTGTCAAGCTATTAGTCAACGTAGATAACTGCAGCACTGTTAGCCCATGCACCATCGTCCAGGATAGAATTAGTAACCTTGACGAAGTTCGGGTTGGTAACAGGCTTGCTCGTGAGAACCAAATCACCTACAGCACCTGTAGCACCTGTACCGTTAGCGGCAAAGACATACATGATCTTTTTGGTCGTATCGACATTACCAGTCGTAACACTATTAAAGGTTGAATTGATAATCGAACCTCTGGCCTGAATGTCCAGATTAGCAACGTTACCGTCAACAGTTGTATTTTTAACGTTCATGGCACCGAAGTCACCTACAGCACCGTTAATAACAACTTGATTAGTCGTTGCAACATGGAAATCAGTTACGGAACCATCAATAAATACCTTGTTCGCTTTAACCGCCTGGAAATCACCATGGGCGGCACCGTTCAGGTAAACCTGATTAGCACTGCTCTGGAGAGTCACGCTTGTCGCATTGCCCATAACAGTCAGCTTGTCGGCCCGGTCAGCAATCAAGCTGCCCAGGTTGCCATTGATGAACGCACCATTGATCCGGTCACCGATATTCAAGCTCTGAACATCACCATTGACATAGAGATTCTTAACATCAGCAGTACCACTGGCAAGGGCCCCGAGGGTACCGTCAACGACGACGCCTTTCAGGTTCACCTTATCGAAGCCATGTACTGAAACATCACCGACATTAGCGGTACCTTCAGCAGCTGGCAGGCCGTGACGAGCAGTGTCTTTAACAACAGCCTTGGCATTCTTAGCGGTTTCTCTGGCCGTTGCACCTTCGATGTCAACGTTTGTACTTACAACCTGAACGTTACCACGACCAGAAAGTGTAGCATCAGTAATCTTACCGAAGTACATTTCGTAGTCCATCTGAACATTCTTGCCGCCTACCATAGCCACGGTTTGAGTGTCACCGGCAGTATTAGTAAACTGAACTGAATTATTACCAGCATCCAGTACACCACCGATAACAAAATTATCAGCAGCACCATCGTTGATCAATGAGTACATTGGAGGCTGGACAAAGTTCGTAAAGTCAACTGCAAGCAACTGAGCCGTTGAAGCATCAATCTCACCATTAGCGGTTACTGTTGTAACAGCATATCCGGTTGCGACTGAGGTTTGCCCCAGGGCCGCGGCCGAGTTGCTCATCATATCGACTGTACCAGCCCAGGTGCCATCAACGGTCAAGGCAACTAAGTTGCCCATGACATCAATTGAATTACCTGCTGCCAGGCCGTTAACCACGGTAAGAGCATTACCTGCAGTATTAACATAAGCCAGAACACCGGCATCCGCTGTCGTGACGGTCAAAGTGGCATCTTGATATGCCTGGCCCTTTGACACGATGGTTTCACCATTGATCAGTGCGGTTGTAAAGCTCAAATCAGCGGCTGTCAATGATGCTGCTGTTGCAATGCCGTCGGTAAAGGTACCGGTGACAGGATTATAATCTGGGATTATAATCATATCGACGCCCTGAGTTGCAATCAAAGCACCTGTATAGTCACCCAGCGGAATAATAAGACCACCGAAGTCACCATTGGTTGCGGTGATGTCACTCGTAACGTTACCGGTAAGTGCTGTCACTGTGCCAACAACTTCACCACTGGTGGTATTCCATCCAGTATCCGTTAAGTCATTGCCAGCAATATCAGCCGTCACATTACCTGTAACACTCATAATGCCACCATCGAAGTTAGCGGGAAGTGCAAGGCCATAAGTCGTAAGAGCACCTGTCAGGCCAGTTG
>JAIPFO010000033.1 GCA_021736565.1 Phycisphaerae bacterium
GGTGCGGCCGTTATAGGTGATCAGGAGCTTGCAGTTTGCCAGGGCCTTGCTTAATGTCTGCCCGGCGAGATTATCATCGCGAATGAAAACTTCAAATTTCTGGCCGTTGTAGATGCCGACCACGGTGGTCACATCGCCATAGTTGGCACTTAGGCCGGTGGTTTCAATATCCAGGTAGCAGACTGAATCGCCAAATTCCTCAAACAACAGCCAATGGTCCGCCCCGGCGAGGTTCTCGGCGAAAAACCGGTGATCTTTTCGATCTAATGCCGCCTGCCAGAAGGTTATTTTCTCCGTTAATGACTGGCGAACCCTGGCTGAGACACCTTTTATCTGGCCGGCGGATAGAAACTGATCCCAGGTGAGGATTCCGGCATTCCATATCACTTGTTCTGTTTTTGGCCCAACGCCTTGAAAGACACTAAATCGGTTGCGTATCATATTTCTGAAGCCCTCCAGAGGCAATAAGCGGGTTATTTTAAGATCAAGCCGCTACAATAGTGAATAAAAGCCCCTGAGTCAAAACCATTTTCCAGATTAACGCGTAAAAACGTCGATTAACAGCCGGAATCATGGTTTCAGAATACTTTTGACGTGGGTATTAAATTTGACGCCAGCGTCCTTAGTATTTTTGATGCTTTTTTTCCGCATCTCAAGGGTGATTTGGACGATGCAAATCTTCTTTTGACGTGGGTATTAAATTTAGTTTGATTTTGGGATTTGAACCGGTATGATGCTGTTATAGCAGTTCAGAGAGTTGAAAAATGCCATGAAGATGGCTTTTCGGTAGTCTGGAAACATGCCGGAAGGGAGCGTCAGTATGCGGAAAAAAGCGTTTACATTGATAGAACTTTTGGTGGTCATTTCGATCATCGCCCTGCTGGTGGCAATTCTTATGCCGGCCCTGGGCAAGGCCCGTGAACAGGCCCGGCGGACGTTGTGTTTGAGTAACTTGAAACAACAGGGGATCGGTCTGCTGATGTATTCTCATGATAACAACGATGCCATGCCGTTGACGGCCTACTATGGCGGCAATCGATGGCTGTGGGATGTTTCCTATTTCACCACGGACGTGATGATTTCCAGCGGGGGCGATAAAAAGATATTTCATTGTCCCAGCAATAAAATAGACACCCTGCGGACCGAGTATTGGCGTTATACCGAAGTTAGTACTCAAGGCGGGGGTGCGGCGGCGGTGAATGCGGTGGATGCCACTGCCGAGCCCACAGGTGACAATTTGCGGCAATGGCATTTTCGGGTGGTGTCTTATTTTTACATGATGGATTTTTTAGATACGCCAACGGGGAATGTGTATGGCAGAGGCCAGACCCCTGGCTTGCCGGGTGTCCAGTGGATCACAAAGACGAATGTGAAAAACCCGGCCTCTTCACCCCTGATTACCGATTGCACGGCCAAATATCCCAACGGTCAATGGAATCTGCCTAATAGAGTTGGACAGTGGAGCATGGGGACAAATCACATGGATACATCCGAACCGGCCGGTTCAAACACGATTTATGTCGATAATCATGCGGCCTGGCGACCCTTTCAAGGTGAAACGGCACATCCCAACCATCAGCACACCGCCGGGTGTACGTATGACGATGTCATAATGCATCGATATACCCAGGACGGCGTGAAATTCTGGTGGTAAATATCGGGAACCACTAATGAACACGAATATTCACGAATAAAAGAAGGATAATAATATCCAACACGCCACCCCGATAAATCGGGATCTACGACACGGAATAACTCCCCGGAAAAGTGACTGTCCCCTACTCGCGTAGCGATTGACCATCGGTTAAGAAGTTAACCGCTGCCACCCGCCGCCGCCCTTTCAAATAAAAAAACATAAGCATCAACACCTACATTACTGTAAGCCATTATGCAACAACCATTTATATCGCGTCAGGATAAAATATCGCACACCATTTCGCCCTCATACTTAAAAATCATTAAATCATTTGACTTTAAACCACTAAGAACAGACAATAATAGACATTACAATCTGTCAATTTTTTAAGTCTTTTTTGAAAGGAATGGAGTATGAAAAGTAAGTTGTGTTTATTGACAATAGCGTTTCTCCTTATCGTGACCCCAAATCTTTTTGCAGCTCTATCAGGTACCGGCTCACCGCTTAGCCCTTACCTTATTCAAAGCAGGGCAGACTTTGCCGAATGGACTAGCGGCTCATATATGGCCGCGGGTATCCACTCCAAGCTTATAGCTGATATTGACCTGCAGGGCGCTACTTTTTCAAGCATAGTAGCGACCTACTACTTTCATGGCAACTTTAATGGAAATGGCTATAAAATTCACAATTTTACTGTTACAGCCGCATCTGGTGTTTTCGACCGTATTTATGGAACTGTCAAAAACTTAACGATTTCTGACTGCACCCTTACTGCCGCGTCCACCCAAGTTGGCGGTTTATGCAGTAAGATTGAAAGCTCAGGTACCGTTACAAACTGTCACTTCAAAGGCACAATAAACAGTACCGCACACTATGTCGGCGGCATTGCCGGTGTCAGTGCAGGAACGATCTCCAATTCAAGTGTCGATGCTGATATTACCGCGGGAACGAACTATGCCGATTCTGGTGTTTTCGTTGGCGGCAACTATGGTACTATTACAAACTGTTATGCGAATGGAAGCATTGAT
The DNA here is from genome assembly GCA_021736565.1 of Phycisphaerae bacterium. Classification (GTDB taxonomy): domain Bacteria; phylum Planctomycetota; class Phycisphaerae; order Sedimentisphaerales; family SM23-30; genus JAIPFO01. Next base: position 2,665 of record JAIPFO010000033.1, read on the forward strand.
GCCTACGCATGGATGGGCGGATTTGTCGGCATTAACTTTGCAGGTGCTAAGATCGAAAATTGTTATTCTACGGCTCAGGTTACCCCAGGTTGTTCCAACTGTGCATACATCGACGGCTTTGTCGGTAAGCAGGATGGAATAGTACAGCACTGTTTTCTTGATGTCACACGTGCAACAGAAAACAGTTCAAATACAGGAGTGACCGAGCTTACTTCAGGTGAAATGATGGTCGAGGCAAACTTCACAGCAGCAGGATGGGACTTTGCGAACATCTGGTCAATGCCGCCGGCAGGCGCACCACACTTCCAATGGCATGAAGACGGCACATACTGTCTGACACCTCCTTTCTTCGACTACACTGGAGATTGCATTGTAGATCTAAACGACCTGGCAGCCTTTGCAGCATCATGGCTCGACTGTGGATACGCAGACCAATCACTCTGCCCATAATAATATACGCATCAAAAGTCGTTTTTCGTCTTAAAAAAACAGACCTTAAGATGCGGAAAACGGGCATCAGAAATACTTATGACGCTGGCGCCCATAACAATAAGAACATTCCACCCCGGGTCCCTAAGAACCCGGGGTCTGGAGCTTGGCACTTTTATTGCGATGCCAGCCCATGCCGCCATATCACATCCAGCAACTCATCGGTTCCTGCCATTATTTAGAAAGTGAGTGTCCTCTTCTGGTTGCTGGTTGCGTCAGTATTTTTTACAACTTACTGGAAACATGATATTCACTGCCAACAATAACAAAAACATTGAATATTTCATCATTACACACCTTGAATTCCTCTAGTATTTCTATCGAACAATCCGTGTAGGGTGACTGCTTTTGTTGTCGGTGTTGGGATTGAGCTTTAAATACCGGTCGGCGAAATCCAGGTAGTGCTTCCAGTCATAGGGGATGACATCATGTTTGCCTTTGCGGACATGATAGTTCATTCTGCCGATTAGAGGTTTTTCGATTTCCGGCCACGAATGGCTTGGCAGTCCGCTGGTGTTGAGCAATTTGTAAACGGGGTCGGCACCGACGCACGCGAGGAACTCGCCGCGTGGATCGGCCCATTTATCGCCGATCGCACTGGCCACGTAGACCGGCCGGGGGGCGATCATGGCTATGAGCATATGCTGATCGACGGGCATGGCATTTTCATTGTCGTTGTATTCTTTGTGCTTTGCACAGAACCAATGTGGAAAGGAGGTATTGATCCTCCAGACGCTTTCACCGATGCGCCTCCGGGCCAGGGCCGCGCCGCCGCAACCGGAATTATTGCTGATGACCAGGGCAAACCGTTCATCGGTTGCACCGGCCCAGAGTGCGGTTTTTCCCAGTCGCGAATGGCCCATCGCGACAACGCGTTTGGCATCGACATATTCAAGATCTTCAAGGTAATCAAGTATGCGGCTCATTCCCCAGGCCCATGCGCCAATCGAGGTCCAGTTATCGCTGCGTCCCTGATATTTAGGATACAATTGATGGACCCCATCATCGAACTTAGGCCCCTGGATTCGGTGATCTATATCAAAATCGTTGTAGCAGGCAGTCACCACGGCATACCCCCTACCGACAATATCTTCGATGGGCCACTTGGTGCCCCTGCCGTTTCGGCCGGGCTTCAACCTGGCATGGCCGGTGTACATTCGAATATTCGGATCGGCGTTTATCGTATGGTTGCCAAAGAAATTCAGAGCCAGAAAGGCCGGATACGCCTTGACGTTTTTACTTTTGGGGGGCAGGAAAATACAGATATCAATTTTCGGCCCGCTGCGGTCTTCCTTAAAGTAAATACTTTCCTGCAGCAGTCGCGCCTTGCCTCCTAATGCATTATCGATAAAACTGTGCCTGTCGACATGAGCGATATTCATCGCAGGGGGCATGGCGCCATAGACATGCGTTTTAAATAAATCGAGTATCTCCCCCCGCCGTGTTGCGCGCCATTGCCCTGGCGAATCAACTTTGGTGCCGTCAGCCATCGTAAGCGGATCGGGCAGGGTGTACTTCGGTATCTTCGATTCATCGTAATTCGCCTCCCAGGCCCTGCCCTCGGCGGAACAGAGGAGCAAAATAATCATAACGGCAAAACAGATGCCCGCGTCATGAGAAATTTTAAAACCCGCTTTTTTGACCTGAAAGAGCGATTTTAAAGGGCGATTTGGACGTAACAAAACACCTTTTGACGTGGGAATCCAAATTGATTTCATTTGATCCTATCCTTTCACAATTACAGTTTCAAAGACACTCCAAAGGTGCGCCACGACGCTTGATCATGGGTTAGACATAAAAGCAATTATACAACCCAAAGACACAATATCAACCCCAAAAGACACAAGCCGGGAGTTGTTTTATAGTACTTATTTTGCCCCCTGAAGCCATTGGTCCTGATATGATATAAATGTTTTTTAGATAATGACTTACGGCGATTGGCCGGGAAGGCCGATCGTGATAGTTTAATTTTTTAGGCGTTGCATGGCACACCTCAATGGGAGTATAATTGACGCCAGCGTCATTGGTATTTTTGGAGCTCGTTTCCCGCTTTTTCAGGGCTCATTCGAACGATGCGAATCGATATTTGACGTGCGAACCCCTATTGACTTTTATCGCAATCGTCAAAAAAATGAAATTGTATATTTTTTTGCAACCTTAATGGCCTCCTTGTCGTCTAAAGGTTTGTAAGGAGTTAACAGGCTCAATGGCCAGGACTGACGAAGTATTGTTAAGTGCTTATCAGGATGGCGAATCCGGTGCGTTTGACGAACTGGTTCGCCGATACGCAGGGAGTCTGCTTGGATTTTTGACCCGGATGTGCCGGGACTCGCAGCAGGCGGAAGATCTTTTCCAGGAGACGTTTAAGAAGGTGTATGAGAAATCGCATACATTTAAGGGCAAAGGGCGATTTAAGTCGTGGCTGTTTACGATTGCCAACAACCTGGCGTTGGACCACATTCGTAAGGCTGGCCGTGGGCCGAATGTGATTTCGCTTGAGATAGCCGGTGGATGTAAAAGCGAGGGGTGTTGCAAAACAACCGCCCCCCTGCCACTGGAAGATTCATCTTTGCCCAGTCCGGCGGACACCCTGCTTTTGACAGAACAAAAGGCCCGTGTGCGGGCGGCCCTGGCGAAATTACCCGTCAATCAGCGAACCACACTGGTGATGGCCTATTACCAGGGGATGAGCTATAAGGAAGTGGCCGAAGTGAAGAACTGTTCACTGGGAACAGTTAAATCACAAATGTATCGAGCACTTAAAACCCTGTCGACACTGCTCCCGGAAATGATGGGGGGACTTGAATGAACCATCTGAAGAACGAACAACTTATAAAATATCAGTTTAAACTTGTTTCCAACGAGAAATACAGGGCGATGGATGACCATCTGGCGGGTTGCCAGGCCTGTCGGGCGAAACTGGATGAACTTCATGGAAAACTCTCGCCGCTGTCGCTATTACAGGGAGACCCGGAAGTTCCGGAAAGCCTTATCAGCCAGACACTTGCGCACGTTAAGTCGGCCCCTGCAGCTAAGTCGATCTTCAAGTTTAACCTGGGATGGCTCTCGGCAGCGGCAGCGGTATTGGCTGTGGCCGGCGGGTTGAAGATCGCCCAGATGATGAATGATCCGGGCCCGGAGAAACCTCTACCGGGCACTGAATATGCGTTAAATGAGCCTGGAAACCAAGATGGGCCGGCGAACAGAAGGAATAGTGGGACTGAAGGTGTTGACCAAATCAGAAAAGACCTGAACGACTCACCTTCAGCTCGAATTAGCGGCGGATCGGCTAACCCTATGGCCAGGGCACTTCCTGCACCGGGACTCGCCGGTATCCCGCTCATGAAATCCCCTAAAAATGTGGCTATTGAGGATTATGTGCCCGATACGGAGCCTTTTGCCCCGGCCAGTAATATTGAGCTGGTGACCCTGCCGCGGCGTGAGGATGTTCAGCTGACGATCTACAACTCGGCGGATTTGACGCTGGTGCGTGAACGGCGGAATTTGACGATGAATACCGGGTGGAACTGGCTGCAGTATATGTGGGCCAATACGCTGATCGACCCGACGAGCTTGAGTTTGGAGCCGTTAGCGAAGAAAGATAAGATTTCGATCGAGCAATTGGTGTTTCCGCCGCGGTTGAGGGAGTTGGCCCGGTGGCTGATCAAATCGCAGGTCGAGGGCACGGTGCCGTTTGAGATCACCTATTTCACCAGTGGACTGTCGTGGCGGGCGTTTTATATGGGAACGCTAGCCCAAGATGAAGAGACGATGACGCTTAGCGGCTATGTGCGTGTGACCAATAAGAGCGGGGAAGCGTATGAAAATGCCCAGACGCGGCTGGTGGTGGGTAAGGTGCATCTGCTGGATGAGATTGCCAAGCTTGCCAGGCGGCGACATGCTTATAATGAGGATGTCGTGGCAATGGATGATGGGAAAATGTTACGGTTAGGAGATAGCAACTCATGGAGATTCGGGGCGGTGTTTACCAATGGCGATGCATTAATGGACAGCGACGGCGACGACTTAGCTCTTTTTGACTCTCACTTCGCAAAAAAGGAGATCACAAAGAAAGGGCTTAGTGAGTATTTTCTTTATACGATCGAGGGCAAGGAGACGCTGCCTGATGGATGGGGTAAACGGTTGCCATCTTTTGAGATCGAGGATATTCCGGTTAAGAGTTTGTATAAATATAATGAAGATCTTTATGGAGCCACGACGGTGCGATTTGTTTCGTTTAGTAACGATGAGGAGCATAATCTGGGCGAAACGCCGCTGCCGAATGGGTCGATCAAGATCTATCGCAACGCCGATGCCGAGAATCACCTGGCTTATACTGGTGGGACAAGTGTGAAGTACATTCCGGTGAATGAAAAAGTTGAGCTGAACCTTGGTACGGCCAGGCTGGTGAAGATCGAGCCGAAGGTGATGGATTTTGTTACGGAGAATTACACCTTTGATAAGCATAAGAACATCAGCGGCTGGGATGAGGTTCGCACCTGGACGATCACGATTGATAATACCCGGCGATTGCCCATTGATATTGAGATCACCCGGGGATTTGGCAGCCCTTATTGGGACCTGGCCCTTGTGGATGGTGAAGTGGCGGCTAAAAAGCATGACAGTACGCATGAGCGATTTACGTTGAGCGTGGGGCCGGAAACGAAGCGGGCATTTACTTATAAGGTGCGAACTTATACGGGTCAGCGGATCGAGGCTTATTCGAAGTAACTTTAACCGCTAATGAACGCGAATAGACGCGAATAAGTGGAAGATTTGAATATCCAACACTCAACACGGAATGTCCAATATTCAAGTGAAGAGGCAGGCCGTTTTTGTTGGCTATTGGCTATTGAATGTTTAGTATTACAAATAGGAAATGTTTTTTTACAGCTGAAAGGAATATAGTTATGAAGATTAATTTTACACACAGAGTAACTTTGTTGTCATTGGGTCTGGCGTTGTGCCTTACGACGGCCCTGCAGGCGCGTATTAAGCTGGTGGCGTTACCTGAGCGGGCGGCGACTATTGTTCGGCTGGATAATCCATCGGCGACGCTTATCGAAGAGGAGCGGGTACTGACGCTGCAGCGCGGGGTTAATAAGGTGGACTTCTCGTGGAAGGGTGTGAGTGTCGATGTGGATTCGATCCGGATGCTGGTGATTTCTCATCCTAAAGAGGTGACACTGTTGAATGTGAGTTATCCGCCTAATGAAGCGGCGCTGGTGTGGGAGATCGCCTCCGAAAAGGATTACGTTGAGACGGTTCGGATCAGCTACCTGTTGAGTAATATCGATAAATTGATCACCTATAAGGCGGTGGCCGATAAGGATGAGACCCAGGTGGACCTGAAGAGTTATATCATCTTGCGGAACTTCTCGGGTGAAGATTTTGACAAGGCCAAGGTCCTGCTGGATTATGGGTCCTCCTTTGAAAGGGATATCAAACATGAAGAGACCAAGCAACTGCTGTTCCTCAAAAAAGAGGGTGTGCCGATCACCAAGGTCTGGAAGTTTGATTCCCGGACGACCCCGTGGGACCCGGAGAAGATGCCGGATAAGAATATCGGGATCCCGGTGAGCTATCGGATCAAGAACACCAAAGAAGCCAAACTGGGTGAATTTGCCCTGTGGGGCGGTAAGGCCCGACTGTTCCAGGATGACGGCAGCGATTCGACCATTTTCCTGGGCGAGGATAATTCAGCGATGGTGCCGGTGGGCGAGAAGATGGAGCTTTATATCGGCGACAGCCGGGACATTGTGGTGACCCAGCGAAAGATGCGTGAACCGCAAGTCAATATCAAAAAGAACAACAGTGACGGCGTTGTACTCTTTGACAAAGACGTTTTGATTACCGCCAAGATCGAGAACTTCAAGGATAAACCGGCCACACTGACCATGATCCAGTATATCCCGGGTGAATGGGAGATGGAAAAATGCAATATGAAGTATGAGAAGAAGAATGCCAATATCCTTCAATTTGAGATCGAACTGCCCAAACGGAGCGAAGAAGGGCCGGCGGTTAAGAATCTGGAGATGAATTATCTTCTTAAGAATCTCAGAAAGTAAGTGAAAAACTTTCTTTTAGTTAAGATTATTGTTTCACCACGGAGTTCACGAAGAACACGAAGAACACGAAGATAGACAGAAAGAGTTTTATCCACAGATGTACACCGATACACACAGATGAAGAAAGAAAAAGTTATTTATTTCTACTTCTTTTCTTACCTTTGTGCTCTTCGTGTCCTTCGTGGTGATAATTCTTAATTATTTTGAAAATATTTTTACAATAAAGGTAAAGAATGATGGTTACCCGACATTTTATAATTGTTTTGTTGCTGTTGGTCTCGATAAGGCAAGTTATAGCCAAGATCGATCTGGCGACGCTGCCGACGCGGGATACGGTTCAGCTTACGATTTACAATTCGGCTGATTTGACGCTGGCTCGGGAGAGCCGGGCCCTTACGTTAAAGAAAGGGTTGAATGAGTTGCAGTTTTCGTGGGCGAATACGCTGATCGACCCGACCAGCCTGGAGATGCAGGCGTTGAAGAACGCGGATAAGATCGATGTGTTTGACCTGACGTTTCCGCCGCGGGTGAAGGATTTGGGGCTTTGGAATGTTCAGAGCGAGGTGAGCGGGGCTGTGCCGGTTGAGATATCCTACCTGACCAGTGGGCTGTCGTGGCGGGCGTTTTATATGGGAACGCTGAGCGATGATGAAAAGGTGATGCGATTGCAAGGGTATGTTCGCGTGCAGAATAATAGCGGGGAAGATTACGCGAATGCCCAGACGCGGCTGATTGTTGGTAAAGTGCATATTCTGGATCAGATCGCTCAACTGGCCCGGCGGGAACAACCTTACGGCCATCCGAATGATTCATCATCGCACGATGGGCCAAGGAGTAATATGGTTGCTGAAGGAATGGAAATACTTGACAGGATAAGTGACAAATCCGGTTCTGTTGTTTATTCAAGAGACATGCGGAAAAAGGAGGTTATAAAAGAAGGGCTCAGTGAATATTTTCTTTATACGATCGAAGGGACTGAGACGATTACCAACGGCTGGGCCAAACGGCTGCCAAGTTTCAATGTTGATGAGATCCCGGTTGTTAACCTTTATAAGTATGAAGAGCAAATGTATGGCCGGGGGACAATTCGGTTCCTCAGCTTTAAGAATGACGAGGACCATGAGCTGGGCGATACGCCGATCCCTGGCGGGGCGATGAAGGTTTATCGCAATGTTGATCCCGCCAATCATTTATCCTATGAAGGCCAGAGCAGCTTTAAATATATCCCGGTGGGTGAAAAGGTGGAGCTGAACCTGGGAGCGGTGAGTAATGTGGTCGTCACCCCGACCCTGATGGCCTATAAGACGAAGAACTATCGCTATGACGGCCATCGTGATATTAAGGGGTGGGATGAGATACGTAATTTTAAGATCGAGGTCAAGAATACGCGGGACGTAAAAATTAAAGTAGAGATCAAGCGGAACTTTAATACGAGCTATTGGGATATTGAAAAAGAGGGGCCGTTTGATACATTTGAGAAAGTGGATAAAGATACGGTAAAATTCACTTTGGAGCTGGGGCCTCAATCTACGAAAGTGTTTAACTATACGCTGACAACCTATCATGGGACGCGGCGGGAAGAAGTTACAGAGTAAAGAAGATTTTTTACCACGAAGTTCACGAAGAACACGAAGAACACGAAGAAGATAAGAAAAAAAGATTTTTAATAGATAAAGGTAAGTATGATGATTAACCGATTTTCTATAATTGTTTTGATACTGTTAGCATCGATCAGTGAAGTTATTGGCAAGATCGATCTGGCAATACTGCCTACACGTGATACGGTTCAGCTTACGATTTACAACTCGGCTGATTTGACTTTGGCACGGGAGAGCCGGGCCCTTACGTTAAAGAAAGGGTTGAATGAGTTGCAGTTTTCGTGGGCGAATACACTGATCGACCCGACCAGTCTGGAGATGCAGGCGTTGAAGAATGCGGATAAGATTGATGTTTTTGACCTGACGTTTCCACAGCGGGTGAAAAATTTGGGGCTTTGGAATGTTCAGAGCGAGGTCAGCGGGTATGTGCCGGTTGAGATATCGTATCTGACCAGCGGGCTGTCGTGGCGGGCGTTTTATATGGGAACGCTGAGCGATGATGAAAAGGTGATGCGATTGCAAGGGTATGTTCGCGTGCAAAATAACAGCGGGGAAGATTACGCGAATGCCCAGACGCGGCTGATTGTTGGTAAAGTGCATATTCTGGATCAGATCGCTCAACTGGCCCGGCGGGAACAACCTTACGGCAGACCAACAGGACAGATACTTAGAAGAGATCGAAGCTCTGGCCTGAAACATAAAGCTCAAATCGAAGAGCTTGATGTAATGGTTACATCGTCAGATTCTGCTGTAGATGCTTCAATGGTCATAGAGGCTAAACAAGTTATAAAAGAAGGGCTTAGTGAATATTTTCTCTATACGATTGAAGGAACTGAAACCATTACTAATGGCTGGGCCAAACGCCTGCCAAGCTTCAATGTTGATGAGATTCCGGTTGTTAACCTTTATAAATATGAAGAAGAGATGTATGGCAGGGGGACGATTCGGTTCCTCAGCTTTAAGAACGACGAGGACCATGAGCTGGGCGAAACGCCCATACCCGGCGGTGCGATGAAGGTTTATCGCCATGTTGACATCGAAAGCCATTTATCCTACGAAGGCCAGAGCAGCTTCAAATATATCCCGGTGGGTGAAAAGGTGGAGCTGAACCTGGGAGCGGTCAGTAATGTGGTGGTCACCCCGACCCTGATGGACTATAAGACGAAAAACTATCGCTTTAACAGTCATCGTGATATCAAAGGTTGGGATGAAATTCGTGATTTTAAGATCGAAGTTAAAAATACCCGGGATGTAGCAATTAAAGTAGAGATCAAACGGAACTTTAATACGAGCTATTGGGATATTGAAAAAGATGGGCCATTTGATACGTTTGAGAAAGTGGATAAAGATACGGTGAAATTCACTTTGGAACTTGAACCGCAATCCAAGAAAGTGTTTAACTATACGCTGACGACCTATCACGGGACACGGCGGGAAGAAGTTACACAATAATAAAAAGGAAAAGAATGATGACTTTTAAACGATATTTTACAATTTCTTTGTTGATATTTGCATCGGCAGGTTCGGTGATCGCCAAGATCGATTTGGCTACATTGCCGACGCGTGATACGGTTCAGCTTACGATCTATAATTCGGCTGATTTGACCTTGGCGCGGGAGAGCCGGGCTTTAACGCTTAAGAAAGGGCTCAATGAGTTGCAGTTTTCGTGGGCGAATACGCTGATCGACCCGACCAGTTTGGAGATGATGCCGCTTAAGAATGCGGATAAGATCGACATTTTCGACCTGACGTTTCCGCCGCGGGTGAAGAATTTGGGACTTTGGAATGTTCAGAGCGAGGTCAGCGGGACTGTGCCGGTTGAAATATCCTACCTGACCAGTGGGCTGTCGTGGCGGGCGTTTTATATGGGCACGCTTAGCGATGATGAAAAGACGATGCGGCTGCAAGGGTATGTGCGTGTGCAAAATAACAGTGGTGAAGATTATGAAAATGCCCAGACGCGGCTGATCGTTGGCAAGGTTAATATTATTGAACCGATCGTTTCATTGGCCAAAAGGGAGTATCCCTATAGTCGACTTATGGATGAGATTCGTAAAGGCCGCTCTAACAACCTGGGTAGCATGCGACACGGCATGATTGGCGGTATGGGAATGCCGGGTATGGGCGGTATGGGCGGCATGGGCGGCGGCACGGGCGGTGAGATGGGCGGTTATTGGTATGATAATGGTAAAATCCCTGAGCCCAAGGCCGTTAAAAAAGAGGGACTCAGTGAATATTTTCTTTATACGATCGAAGGGACAGAAACGATCCATAACGGCTGGGCCAAACGATTGGGGAGCTTTGATATTGAAGATATTCCTGTTGTTAATCTGTACAAATATGAAGAGGAGATGTATGGCGTGGGCAGGACGATTCGGTTCCTTAGTTTTAAGAATGACGAGGAGCATGAACTGGGTGATACGCCGATCCCTGGCGGGGCGATGAAGGTTTATCGCAATATTGATAGCGACAGCCATTTATCCTATGAAGGACAGAGCAGTTTTAAATATATCCCTATTGATGAAAAGGTGGAACTGAACCTGGGGGCGGTGAGCAATGTGGTGGCCGCCCCGACCCTTATGGACTATAAGACGAAAAATTATCGTTTTAACGACAATCATGATATTAAGGGGTGGGATGAAATTCGCGATTTTAAGGTTACGGTCAAGAATACCCGGGACGTGGCGATCAAGGTGGAGATCAAACGGAACTTTAAGACGATCTACTGGGCTATTGAAAAAGATGGGCCGTTTGATAAATATGAAAAGGTTGATAAAGATACGGTAAAATTTACGCTGGAGCTGGAGCCCCAATCCGAAGAAGTATTCCACTATACGCTGACGACCTATCACGGCACACGGTGTGAAGAGGTTATGGAGTAATTTTAAACGCGAATGAAGGCCAATAATCCCCCAGCGTCATCCGTATTTCTGAAACCATTTACACCATTTAATGAATAAACCCCGTCAAGCCACTAAATGGCAATGACACAATTTCGGCCACTTTCCTTCGCCCGATACAAGGCGGTATCTGCCATTTTTCGCAGCTCGGCCACATCCGCCGACTGTTTGCTGTCTAACATTGCCAACCCGATACTTAAACTGGGGATAAACGGATTAATTTCTTTGATATCAACACATTGCATTCCTTTGCCTTCTTGATTCAACCGGGCAATACTATCGAATATCAGGTTTGGTACTTCCCGCATAAAATGTCCTCGAATGCGTTCGGCCACCCTCTGTGCCATGGCCTGGGCACATTCCGGCAGCAGTAAGACAAACTCATCGCCCCCATATCGGGCACAAAAATCCTTCTCACGAATACATGCATTGAGAATTTCAGCGGTAAAAACAATAACATCATCACCCACCGCATGGCCAAACGTATCATTAACCGTCTTAAAGTTATCAACATCCACCATAATACACGCCAGATCCGTCTTGGATTTCCGGGCCATTTCCACCAGTTTTTCTGCATAGTCGTCCAGGTAGCCACGGTTCGGCAACCCGGTGAGATTATCCGTAAGTGCATGTTTTTTCAGTTGTTTACATTCAATTCTCAGATCCTTTGTCTGGTTCCATACGCACTGTTTGATCTTCCCCCTGGTACTACTGGCCTTATTGATATACCGGACAATTTCGCCATTAAGCCGGTTAAATTCACGGGTCATCTCCAGGGTCAACCTGCCCCTATTCTCCAGGGGTATATCCGGGTCCACACCGGCGTGATGCTGTTTTATTTGGCGCAATAAGTTCCCTAAAGGCTTTAATGACAAATAGTTAGAAATCATCCAACTCGTCCCAATACCGATCAGTCCCAGGGCGACGATCGCCGCGGTCGACTGATAATATTGCTTTATCATCACCACGCCACCGGCATAAATGACCAATACCAGGGCTAGAATAAAGACAGGATGAATTTGAATCGTATTTTTTTTGGGAGGCATACACAATTGTAAAATATAATTTACAAAAATGTCGAAAAAAAATGACACTAACGTCAATATTGGCCGTGATATACCTCGGTCGCAGGCCCGACCATGTAAACATGGTTATCGTCCTGATTCCATAGCAACTGGAGGTCACCGCCGGGCAGATGTATTAAAACCTGTCGATCGTTATTATTTGTAAGCACTCCAGCGACACATACCGCCGATGCCCCGGTGCCACAGGCCAGGGTTATCCCGCTGCCCCGCTCCCAGGTACGCATGATCACTTCATTTTTTGAAAGGACTTGTACGAAATGGACATTCACTCTTTGAGGGAATATTTCATTCATTTCGATGGCCGCTCCCAGTCGCTCCAGGTCAAGAGCCTCAACATCCAGACAGTAGAATACCGCATGAGGGTTTCCCATCGACACGCAGGTCATCTGAAGATCATACCCTTCTATCGCTATGGGCGTCGATATCGCCGTGTCGCCTTCAACCCGCACAGGAATTTCACCCGGGGTCAGGATCGGCTCGCCCATATCCACACACACCTGCTGAACTTTTCCATTACTTATTGCCATACCAAGGGTTAAGACACCGTTTCCGGTTTCCACCGTCATCTCCCTGATCGCTTCGGCCTCGGGCAGGGCCGAACGTAAGAGCCGTTCACAAACCGGCTGACTCGGCACCCGGCCTTCGGTTAACTGATGGTCATAGCTATACTTAGCCACACAACGCACCCCATTACCACACATCTCAGATTCGCTGCCATCGGCATTAAACATCCGCATTCGCACATCCGCATGGTCAGTAGGCATGATCAGGATCAGACCATCGGACCCGATGGAAAAATGCCGACTCGAAACTCTCCGGGCCACGTCTTGCGGATCCAAAACCTGCTCAGTAAAGCAGTTAACATAAACATAATCATTGCCAAGGCCGTGCATCTTGGTAAAACGCATGGTAAAATTCCTTTCTGCCCCCCCCCCCATCTCATCAGTCTAATTAAAAATTCAGCCCCCAGTTAATCACAGATTTCTGCCGTTGTAAAGTAAAACAAGACGCCAGCGTCATAACTATTTTTGGAGCCTGTTTCCCGCGTCTTAATGGGAGATTTGAAAGATGACGTGGGAATCAAAATAAACCTTATTCTTTACGCGCGAAAAAAAAGATCCCATGGGCAAAATGGGACCTTCAATACATTCTCACCTTTTACACTTCTTCCTCACCCCTTATACCCTCAAAGTTCTCCCCCGGAAAACTATTTATTAGCGACTCTAAAAGTCGGTCATTTTTGTGCCCAGGTCTGGAGGCCAAACAGACTGCCAAAACCTGGGAGGAAGAGAGAGACAGCAAATATTTCGTTTTTATATGCATAAAAAATGCGATATCGCACATTTCATGCTCATGGTAAAAGAATCAAGACCTGAGAACTGAATAATCAATCCCCCCTGATCATTCCAACCAGGCACCTCCTTGGTTGCTAATTCTTGATGTTTTTCCCTTAGCCCCTCACATTATGAGGGTATTTATTTTCTAATTCATCTTTTCTGGTCTATCCAGATGTCCTTCAAAAAATATGCGCAAAAACTCCCCCGCAATCCTCAACTCAATACCATCCTACTAAGCACTCCCTGAGACACTCTGAAATGTCCCAAAAAAGCTATATTGTTAAATTAGCAAATTATAATACTCCCCAAAAACTGGGCGCATAACTAAGGTGGATTTGTTTTCTGATAAATGTTACTATATACAGGACTTATGACAATCAGGAGACAGATTATGAAGAAAGCACGAACGAATCATTCGGCAGAATTTA
>JAIPFO010000034.1 GCA_021736565.1 Phycisphaerae bacterium
GATGCTTGCTGTCACAGCGGCCCATTTCGATAAAGGATTCGAATTGAATAATTTTGCCTGGGTCACTTGTATCTGGGAGTTGTGTCTCGTTGAAGGACGCAAAATATACGGCTATAACGGCCGCAACGGGATGGAGGGGATGCAGATCTGGTTTAGTGAAATGCGTCGGCGCTGGCCGGATGCAAAATGCATTACCAACGGCGAGTTTGGGATGCTTTGGCGAGAGCAGTTCAAAAATAATGACGATGTCAACTATCGCTTCGTCCAACGTGGAACAGGGATATGCGGCTCGGAACCGGAATTGGAGATCCAATGGTTCATGAACAAGGATTTCCGACTGGCATTATTAAGAAACTGGCAGGATAATACCCCCGCGAAGCTCATCGATTTCACCCGCTACGACCTCAAGGCCCAGGAACCCGCCGACCCGGCACCCGGCCAACACACCCGCAACTGGAGCCTGATGAACCGGCTCAACCAGAAGGGCACTCGCCCCCAGGATAAACCGATCCTCATCGAGGAACTGAACGCCGATGAGCTGGCGATCATCCAGCGGCGCTATCCGGAGTTGACCAAGGGTGCTTCTGGAAATTAAGGCAATGGCACCGTTGTATTTAAAATTGAATCACAGTTTATACTATTGATGAAAGGCTGTTCATGAAGAAGAATAGGATATTGCTGACACTGAGCGTGGCTCTTATGTTGTATTTGGCAGGATGTAAGGCCATGGCGATGGATCCAATTTTGGCCGAAGAAACGGTTGACTGGCCGGCCTTTATGCAGCAGCATGAGATGAAATTTGATAAGCTGCCGCCAAACTGGACGGAAGCCCCTCATTTTGGCAATGCGATGGTCGGTTCGATGCTCTACCAGGTCGATAATACGATTCGACTCCAGGTGTTCCGGGCTGATGTGCATGACCACCGTGATGACACATACGGCTGGACGGCGTATAGCCGACCGCGACTGAGGATCGGTCATTTTTCACTCCATCCGGTCGGTAATCTTCTTGGCTGCCATTGGAAAAAAGATCTGTGGAATGCCGAATTAACCGGGACCATCACAACTGACAAGGGCGAGATCACGATTCGTCATTTCACTCATGCCGACGATATGGCGATCGTCACAGAGTTGACCCCTTCTGCCGGTGAAAAGGAATGCAACTGGACCTGGCATCCGCTTGAGGCAAAAACAACGCGTGGCGGTTATCCAACAAATAAAGCCGGTATCGAAAGATTCGCAAAAGGATACGGCCAGCACTATGCTGACACCCTGAAAGTTTACAAAGCCAATCCCGCAGGATACAAGCAAACAAAAGAGAATGTCTCGGTGTGGATACAGGACTTCCTGGTCGGCGGGCAATATGCGACCGCCTGGAGCGAGCAATTCCAAAATAAAACCCGCACCCACATCGTCAGCATTGCGCACAGCTATCCGGAATCAACAGCGGCCCGGACGGCCGTTTCAGATGTGAAGCGTTTTTCCAAGCTCGACAGGGCGAAATGGGTTGATGCACACCGTCAATGGTGGCACGCGTATTACCCCAAAAGCTTTATCACCATTCCCGATAAACCCCTGGAGTCGCTCTACTGGCAGACGATTTATCGCTACGGCTGTACCACCCGGACCGGGCGGTGCATCGTTGACACCCCGGGGCTTTGGTTTCAGGGCCGGTCGTGGCCCTATTTCACCACCGACTGGAATATCCAGAGCGGGCATTGGGCCGTCTATGCGGCCAATCGGCTGGAGCAGGGCCAGGCCCTGGTGGACCGGCTTTACGAACAGCGTGCCGAGCTAATCAAGGCGGTGCGCCCGGTGGAATGGCAAACGGACTCGGCGTTTCTACCGATCGCCGTGGCGTGGGATATGAGAGGGTCGCGTGACGGGGATATGCGCTACTACAAGATGGTCGGCACCCTTCCCTGGGCCATGCACAACGCATGGTGGCAGTACCGCTACTCGATGGACGATGACATGCTGCGTGAAAAGATCTTCCCGCTGCTCAGGCGGAGTGTGAATATGTATCTGCATCTGCTGCGTGAGGGAGATGACGGCAAGCTGCACCTGGAAGATACGTATTCGCCGGAAACGGGTGTTTGGGAGGATTGCAACTTCGACCTGGCGTTGTTTAAGTGGGGTTGCCATACACTGCTTACCGCCAGTGAGCGACTGGGGATCGATGACCCGCTGAAGTCAAAATGGAAAGAGGTGACTGAGCGTCTTGTCGATTATTCGCATGACGAGTATGGGTACATGCTCGGTAAGAATCGCTCTTCCAGCGGCAATCACCAGCACTTTTCCAACCTGCTGATGATCTACCCGCTCTACCTGGTCAACATGGAGCAGGCGGGCACGGCCGATGTAATGACACGTTCGTTCCATCGTGCCCTTTCGACCGCCGGGCCGGGCCAGCGACAGGCCATGGTGCAGGCCCATGCCGGGCCCATCGGAACGGCCCAGGGACTGGGTGATGAGGCACTAGTGAGTTTGAAACGGCTGCAGGGCGATCTTTACCCCAATGGCCTGTGGTATGAGAGCCCCTGTATTGAGTCCACCCTGGCACTGGCCAACATCATTCAGGATATGTTCATCCAGAGCTGGAGCGATCCAGCCAAAGATGAATCCGGTCCGATTCGCATCTTCCCGGCAACGCCGGCGGCATGGAAGGATATCGAGTTTCATGACCTGCGAACAGAAGGGGCTTTCCTGGTCTCTGCCAAGCGTGCAGGCGGGGTAACGCAATGGGTGCGGATCAAGAGCCTGGCCGGTGAGCCCTGCCGTGTGCGTCCTGGCTTTAGCGGTGAAGTTCGCCTTAAAAGCAAGGGCAACCATACGCTCAAACAGCTGTCGCCGGGGGTCTATGAGATCGATATGAAAAAAGGCGACGACGTTTTACTCTATTAACGGGCGAATTCAATTTCCAGGCGTGACACGTGAGCGGAAATATAATATCCATCAATTGATCGGGATGCGGTGTACATAACCGGCAAAATCCCCAAATATCATCATTGGGAACCGTTTAACCCTTACCAGGAGCAATACGAGCACAAGTGGACGAAAGGCCCGGGCAGAGCGCAGTCTCATGGCGGTAGGGATGGCCGGATGTTAACCCAGTTCGTCGAACCGATCAGAAACAAAACGCCGCTGCCGATAGATATTTACGACTCGATCACCATGTGTGTCACAGGCCCCCTGTCTGAATGGTCGATCTCCCAGGGAAGTAAGCCGATGGAAGTGCCGGATCTCACCCGGGGCAACTGGAAGACAAAGAAGCCTTATTTTGCGATCAGATCGCCATACAGGAAACCCATACTATGAAATCATGCAGAAATATTATTACAGTACTCCTTCTGATCTTTTCAACAAACGTATGGGCTGTTGACAAAACGCCGGACTTTGACTTTGGCGACCGAATGCGTCAAAGCGGCAGCATATCATCTCTTCGAACAGCAATACTTGATCTGTCAAAAACATTTGGAACGAAATATCCGGACGCAAAGAAACATCTTGCATCGCTTGCGGAAATAGAAAAAGAACTATCAACTGCCGATCACCCCGCAAAACAGAAACTGATGACCAGGCTCCGTAACCTGCAACACAAAGCCCTTCTGGGTAATCCCCTGCTCACCGATCAGCCAATCATTTTCATTTCCAGAATTCTCTATCCTTACGGTGGACACCACGCCATTGACACGCATCACCATACAGACGAGAATAATAACCATAAATTCAAACCCGGCGGAGCACTGAAGGTCATACATTTTGGCAAGGATAAACAGGTAAAAACACTTGTCGAACCGAAACAGGGAATGGTGAGAGAACCCGACGTTTACTTCGACTCGAAAAAAGTGGCCTTCGCTTTGCGAAAGGACAAATCAGAGGACTATCATATCTGGGAACTGGACGTTGACCCCAAGACTATCATGACCGCCGAGCCGAAAAAACCCAGACAACTGACCTGCCTGAAAGAGGTCTCGGATATTGACCCGATATACCTTCCAGACGACAGCCTTGTTTTTACATCAACCAGGGAACGTAAATATAATATGTGCAGCAGGGATGTCGCCGCCAACCTGTTTAGAATGGACCCGGACGGTGCCAACATCTATCAGATCACCAGGAACACGCTTTATGACAATCACGCATCGCTTCTTCCTGACGGAAGAATCCTGTATGCACGCTGGGAATACGTCGATCGTAACTTTGGTGACGCCCACGGTATCTGGACAGTAAACCCTGACGGAACCGGCCAGGCCCTGTACTGGTCCAACAACACGGCATGTCCCGGGGCAGTGCTTAACCAGCGGATCATTCCGGGAACCCAGAAGATGCTCTGCATCTTTGGTCCGCACCACGATTACCTTTGGGGATCGATGGCAATCGTAGACAGGTCCAAGGGGATGGACCTCGACAGGGATCATAAGACTCCCATTTTGAAGATGTGGCCGGCAGAGCATATTAAGATCGTCGGCAATGGCAATTATGATACGTTTGGACAAAATACCTTTCCTCGTTATTGCGACCCTTATCCGCTTAGTGAGAAGTATTTCCTTTGCTCGAAGCAAACCGATAAGCAAAAACCTGTCGAGATGTTTCTGACAGATACCTTCGGCAATGAAATAATGATTCATTCCGAACAGAATATCGGGCGCGGCTGTTACAATGCAATGCCGCTTACACCTCGAAAAAAGCCGCCGGTTATTCCGACACGCAGGACCTTCGCTAAAGACAAGGGTATTGTCTCTTTACAGGACGTATATATCGGAACCCACATGAAAGAGGTTAAGCGAGGCTCGATCAAGTACCTGCGCATTGTTGAATCGCCGCCCAAGCAGAGCTGGTCAGGGGGTTCATGGGATGGCCAGGGGTACCAGGCACCCGGTATGAACTGGCACAGCTTTGAGAACAAACGCATTCTGGGGACCGTTCCGGTCGAAGAAGACGGTTCGGCCCTGTTCGAAGTACCTTGCGACAAGTTCATTTTCTTTCAGGCGCTGGACGAAAACAAAATGATGATTCAATCCATGCGCAGCGGCACGATTCTGCAATCAGGAGAAAATATAAGTTGTGTGGGATGCCATGAAGACCGGATGCAAGCGCCAGCGGCGTTCAATAGCGTATCGACGGCGATGAAACGTGCCCCTTCAAAGCTGAAAGGGTGGTATGGTCCGGCCCGGAACTTCAGTTATATGAGTCAAGTGCAGCCGGTACTGACAAAGAACTGTGTCAAATGCCATGATTTTGGAGGCAAAGCGAAAGGGAACCTTATCCTGGCCGCTGACAGAAATCCGTTTTTCAACGCTTCATACGTAGACCTGTGGCTCTGGCATAAAAATCGGATCAAATGCATTGGCGGCGGCCCGGCGCAAGTTCAGCAGGCATACGCCTGGGGTTCACACCCAAGCCTTCTCTCCCAGATTCTCCGACCAATGAACGGTCATGAGGAGGCTCGCCTCTCAGACCGGGCCAAGAAGCTGCGTAAAGTGCATGCGAAAATCAAGCTCAATGACGAGGAAATGGACAGGATAAATACCTGGCTGGACCTCAACGGCACCTATTATCCGGATTACCTGACAGCATATCCAAACACAATTTCTGGACGCTCCCCGATAGACACGAATCGACTTGGAACGCTTACAGGAGTGGATTTTGGCAAGTTAAGAAAAAATGACAGACGTCAGGGCCCGCAGGTCAGCATTGATCGCCCGGAACTGAGTCCATGCCTGCAGAACCTTAGTAAAGGTTCACGCCAATACAATGACGCCCTGGCTATCATCAAGGAAGGCGCAGAGCAGTTGAAGATGAAACCTCGCTGTGACATGGACGGGTTTGTGCCCTGTGAAGTTGACCGCAGACGCCTAAGCCGCTATGGATGGTACGAGGGAGTGGCAGAGCAGTTCAAACAGGCCATCCGCCAGGGGCGCAAGCTATATGACCGTGATATTACGGAATGGAGATTTGGCGATTAACGGATTACCGATGAAAGTGCCGGACTTTACCCGGGGTAAATGGAAGACAACTAAATCCTATTTCGCGATGTGATCTCAAGAGTCTTTAAAATAATCAGAATTGCATTCCAACAGCCCTGCATTATACCTCATTGAATCTACCATAAGTTAAAAAGTACGAAAGTACTCTAGGGGTAATTGACATGAAAAACACCTTCATTCTTACCACTTTAGCGGCGTTGTTTCTGGTATCGACCTCATGCCAGGGGGCGGTTACGGATAAACAAATGAACGTTGTATTCATACTCGCCGACGACCTGGGTTACGGTGCCCTGAGCTGTTATGGGGCCACTGGCCTGGCAACACCGGCCTGTGACCGTCTGGCAAAAGAAGGGATGCGATTCACGGACGCGCACTCCCCCTCTGCCGTATGCAGCCCAAGCCGTTATGCGATATTAACCGGCCGTTACACCTGGCGCAGCTGGCTCAAGAACTGGGTCCTTTTTGAGCAGCATCCCCTGTTAATTGATACCCAACGGCCGACAATGGGAAAGCTGTTTCAAAAGGCCGGCTACAAAACCGGATGTATTGGCAAGTGGCACCTGGGCTGGGGGACAGAGCTGAATACGGATTTCAGCGGGGAGGTGAAGCCCGGGCCGCTGGAGGTTGGATTGGATTCATTCTTCGGTGTTCCCCACAGCCACAACAGCGGCAAGCCGCATCGGGTGTTTATGCGGGACCGGCGGATCGTCAACCTGAAACCCGGCCTCAAGTATAACAGCAAGGAGGCGATGAACGAATACTAACCCGAAAATAATAATACGCAATGCACATGAAAGGGTCAAAATGAAAATTCATAATATTGCTCTCGTACTGATTATACTGCTTCTACAGGTGGTTTTTTCCTCCGCACAAGAAGGACAGAAACCGGCAAAGCCCGTGACATTGGATCATCTTTTCAGTGAACAAAATCCTGTCATCCCCAAACGCGGCGTCCACATGGACCTCAAGGGACTGCCGCCGACGGCGGAGCGGTTTGTCGAACTGCTAAAGGTTTTTGCCGCGGCCAGGTATAATGTGGTTCTGGTTGAATGGGAAGATTCGTTCCCCTGGACCATCGATAAGCGATTTCGCAGTCCGGCGGCGTATACGCCTGACGATATACGGCGATTCCAGAAAGTTGCGAGCGACCTGGACCTTGAATTGATCCCGCTGGTAACCTGCCTGGGGCACATGCAGACACCGCTGAGTGTACCGGGTTACGAGAAACTCCGTGAAGTACCGGATAACTCCGGGTGTCTGAATCCGCTGGCGCCCGGCTCACGTGAGCTGATCCAGGGCATGGTCGATGACGTCCTCAAGCTCATGCCCGATGTGAAGCACTTCCACCTGGGCGGCGATGAGGCATGGCAATTGGGTGAGAATCCCCAATCAAAGGCCTTTATCGAAAAGCATGGCAAAGGGGCGCTTTACCTGCATCATGTCGAGCCAATTCTAGACAGTCTCAATGCACGGAATATCCGCCCGATCCTCTGGCATGACATGATGATCGACTGGGACAGCAAGGCCTTGAACTCCCTTGCGGGCAAGAGCGATCTTATGACCTGGGGGTATGCGGGATATCCTGAGAATATGGGGAAACACTGTAATACCGAGATCATCAAACGGTTCACTGAGCAGGGTATTGTCCTGTGGGGTGCGACGGCCTATAAGGGGGCCGAGGGGTATAATGTGGACCTGCCGGACATCGCCGGCCGTGCAGCGAACGCCCAGGCCTGGGCACGCGTCGCCCGGCAATTTAAATATAAAGGCGTCGTGGCCACCGCATGGAGCCGATACGCCGTAGATACCGTTCAGTGTGTGCCGATTGACGCGGCACTGGATTCCCTGGTGAATGTCGGGGTTATCCTGCATGACGGTAATGCTCCTGCAGGCGGTATTGAAGCCTGCGTTAATGCCCTGGAGGAACTGGGCGAAAAGAAACGGTTCGAGGCATGCAAAAAGGCCATGACGCGGGTTACGAATGTCCGCAAACGAAGTTGGGAACTGGTGCAGCAGGTTCGCGAGCAGATCGTACTGGCCAGGATCGACCCTCGCCGCACGAGTGCCCGCAACAGAGCAGAAGGCCTCAAGAAGCTTCAATATTTATATTGGACCGTCACCAATTTGGAACGTATTGCCGATGAAGTCCGACAAAGCTTTGACGGGCTTATCCCCAACGTCTTCATCGAAGAATATCTTGCCACAAGGGTGAGCCCGCTGCGGGAAGAACTGGACGACTTAACGGCGAAGGCCGACAAATTAAAGTGAGTCTCGTTGAGTACAGATGAGTCCCGCGTCAAAAGTCATTTTTCGACTTTAAAATCGCCCTTTAAGGAGCGGAAAACGAGCTTCAAATCCCGGCGCACCGGGAATGCCCCTGGCACCTATTCTTCAATTCGTATTGAAAAAACCCTGCTGCACCGGGAATCAGGACAGTAAGAATCGCGAAAGTCAACGAAGGAATTAACATATAAAAACCAGGAAACAGGAGATACTCATGGTAGATCGACGCAATTTTCTTAAACGCAGTGCCGTGGCCGCAGGTACGATCGCTCTCTGCGATACGGCCTCCGCGAGCGAACCTCGCGACAATCTCTCTCGGGTCGATGGTTACAATTACCGTCTGCCCGCCTTTAAAAAGGGCAGTCGCCTTCTTTTTCAGGGCGACTCGATTACCGATATGAATTGGGGTCGCAATCAGAACGATCGCAATCATTATCTCGGCCACAGTTACGTGTATCTCATTGCTGCCCGGCTCGGCGTGGACATGCCCCAGATGCAGCTGGATTTCTACAATCGCGGGATCAGCGGCCATAAAGTTTCCGACCTGCGCAAGCGTTGGCAGAAAGACGCCATCGGTATGAAACCCGAGTTGCTCAGCATTCTCATTGGCACCAATGATGTCGGCAGTGGCGTGCAGGCCGATGCCTTTGAATCCGACTATCGCCACATTCTTGATGCCAGCTTCAAGGCCAACCCTTCGCTTCGACTGGTGTTAATGGACCCCTTTGTTCTGCGATCCGGCCGATTGAAAGAGGAGAAGGCGTGGAGACCCCGCCGTACGGCGACCGACAAACTCCGGGTGGTTGTCGCCCAACTGGCCAGGGACTATAACGCGGTTCACATCAAGACCCAGGACATTTTCGATCTCGCCGCTAAAGCGGCCACCCCGGAACAATGGATATGGGATGGGATTCATCCCCTGCCCCAGGGGCACGAGCTGATCGCACGCAATTGGCTGCAGGAAGTAAGTGTCCGTTGGATGTAGTATGACACCTGATAAACGATCAAGGAGATAAAAAATATGAACAGACGTAAATTTCTTAACAAGTGTAATGTAGTCGGAATCAGTCTTCTGACACCCTTTGGATCCCTGGCCCGTGGATCCGAAAAAGAGCCTGCCAAGGATTCACCCAATTTCATTCTGATCACCGCCGATGACCTCAATTATGATTCGGTCGGATGTTATGGTTGCAAAATTCCCGGCATCACTCCCCATCTTGACCGGATGGCGAGCCAGGGCATGACATTCACCAATGCCCATGTCAATATTGCCGTTTGCCAGCCCAGCCGTCAATCCATCATGACCGGGCGATATCCGCATTGCAACGGGGCCGAAGGATTTGAACCGATCGACCCGGACGTTCCAACCTTACAGGAAAGCCTCCATAACGCCGGCTATCTTAACGGTATTTTGGGAAAAGAAATTCACCTGAGACCCAAAAATAAATATTGCTGGGATTTTTATATTACCCAAGGGCAACTGGCCTCCGGCGCCGGGATCGGCAGATCGCCGGAGCTGTATTATAGCTATTCAAAATCATTTTTTGAGCTGGCAAAAGATCAGAACAAACCCTTTTTCTTAATGGCCAATTTCCACGACCCTCATCGCCCCTTTGCCGGCAGCGATCAGGAAAAAAGAGCCTGGGGGCACGATTTGCCCAAGGCCACCCGAAAAATCAAAAGCAGTGAAGTCCCCATTCCGGATTTCCTGCCGGACCTGCCGGGCATCCGAAAGGAAGTCGCCGACTACTACACCTCGGTATATCGCTGCGACCAGTCAGTCGGGGCAGTGATCAGGGCATTAGAAGAGAGTGGCCTGCAAGAGAATACGATCGTGATGTTTATCAGTGATAACGGCATGTCGGTTCCATTTTCCAAGGCAAACTGTTATCTTAACAGCACCAAAACACCCTGGCTGGTCACATGGCCCGGCCGGGTGACGCCGGGCTCGGTGGATTCAAAACACTTCATCTCGGGCATTGATTACATGCCGACGGTCCTGGATATTGCTGGAATCAAGGCGGTTGGTAAGATGAATGGATTCAGTTTTCTGCCCTTACTTTCTGGGAAAGATCAACAGGGACGACAATATGTATTCACCGAATTCCATAAAACGTTTGCCGGCCGGTGTTTTCCGATGCGATGCGTTCAAAATGAGCGGTTCGGTTATATATTTAATTTCTGGGCCGGAAAGACCAAACCCATGCGAATGGACTCCACCAGCGGGCTCACCTTTAAAGCCATGCAGGAGGCGGGGAAATCCAATCCACAAATCGCGGCCCGCGTCGCCTTATTTGAACACCGGGTCCCCGAAGAGTTTTATGATTTCAAAAATGACCCCGGCGCATTGCATAATCTGATTTCCGCCCCGCAATATCAAACTGACATTGAACAGATGCGGCGTGTGCTAAAAGATCAGATGGCCCGGACAAAGGACCTGGCACTGCCAGCCTTCGTCAATCGCGACAACCCCACCGCCCTTGACGATTTCATGAACGATCAGCAGACCCGGGCCCGACGCAAAAAACAATAGCCCCCCGGGTTACCGGCCCAACAGCCCCAGCTGCCCGCAAGCCGCCTGGATCGTCTCGCCCCGCTTATAGCGCACAGTTGTTGTGATCTTTGCCTGTTCCAGGATATCCATGAACACCTGCACCTGCATTCGCCCGGCGGTTTGAAAACCACATCCTTCAAACTCGTTAAATTCGATCAGATTCACCGAGGCGTTAACGTCCGTTAATAACGCGACGATCGCCCGTGCATCCTCGGCCGAATCGTTTATCCCCTTCAGCAGGCAATATTCGAACATCACCCGCCGCCGGGTCTTTGCCTGATAGGCCTTGACCGCAGCGATGATCGCCGCCAGCGAATACCGCCTGGCACTGGCCATGATCTCACCCCGGCGCTGATCGTCAGCAGAATGCAGCGAGACCGCCAGGTTCACCGGCAATCCCTCATCGGCCAGCCGTATGATCCCCTCGGGGATCCCACAGGTCGATACCGTCAGTCGCCTGGGTGCCATATTCCGCCCGGCGTAATGATGCAGGATCCGCAGCGACCGGAGGACCTCCTCATAATTATCAAACGGTTCGCCCATCCCCATATAAACGACATTATCGATGGGCCCGCAATCGGCGGCGATCCGGTTGACCTGACCGGCCATTTCACCGGCCGTCAAATGACGCCCAAACCCCATCCGCCCTGTTGCGCAAAACGCACACCCCATCCGGCAGCCCACCTGGCAGGACAGGCACACCGTCGTTCGGCCATTCAACTGCATCAATACCGATTCGACCCGGGCCTCATCCTCCATCTCAAAAAGATACTTCACCGTCCCATCCGGGTCAACCTGCTGATCAACCACCCGCACTCGCGAGACAAAATACCCCCGCTGACTCAAAGCCTCCTTAGCCTTTTGCGATAAATCGGCGATTTCCTCGATCTGGGCCACATCGCCCAACTGGACCGCCGAAAATATCGCCCGGGCCATAGGTTTCTTCCCCCCCACCGCCGCGGCAACCCCCGCAATCTCCTCAAATGTCATATTTGTTAAATTCTTATCCATTTGAGAAGTATTAAAACCACTATTTCGCCAAAAGTCAATAAGATGTCGGCTGATATGCAATGGCATTGCATATCACCCGATGTTTTTTCCTGGATCAGAGATATTTAAGCAATAAACGTCCTATAACCCGAGCTGGCGTTGGTATCACTCCAAACATAGCGTTCAATCCCGTTGGCCTAAAATGCAAGTCCTTTTAATTAAAGACGTTACATGACCCTGGCCCCGACAGGTCAATCGGGCTCGATCATTAAGACCGCCGGACGGTCTTCAATTTTTATTTTCTCAATGGTGATCAGCCCCAGGTCATCCGGACAAACCTGGCCGGTTTGTAAAATGTTCTCACCACGCACCATGCACCATTTATATTGTTTAGTCTGATCGACCTTAAAGTGTTGCAGGCGTCTCAACGTCACACAGGTTAGCGACGATTCAGGTGTATCGACAGGTTTTTTAAGTTCTTTTTGAGTGACCAGCCGAAGTTCCATTTCAAATCGTTTGGGGGCATCCTTAATATTGCGCCAGCGGAAGTAGCCGTTTATCTGCCCTTTCTGATCTGCGGCTTCCTTCTTCATGAAGCCAGGGTATTTCTGATCGGTCGTCGCACCGGCAAAGACCGGGTAGGCTTCATTTTTGACAATATCGAGCCAGGGGAACTCAATGACAACCGATTCACTCTTGCGAGCATCCGCAGTGTGACCAAATGGCCCCCAGGCATAAATGGTGAGGTACTTGTTTTCATCCATATAAGCGAGAAAATCTTCCTGACCTTTGGCCCAGCCATCGATATGGCTTGAGAAATTGACGACCGGCGCCGGTTCAGGATGCGGCGTATTTTTCATACGGTGGAACATATGTTCAACGCCTGCAGGCACCATGACATTCATGGACGCGAAAATATCGCCCCGGCATAAACCAGTTCCCAGGCTTCCCGAACCGCCCATCGAAACACCGGACAGATAGATTCGATTACGGTTGATGTCATATTTCTGCACAACCCATTCGATCGTTGAAAGCACTCTCTTTTCGGTCGGGGTCAAACAATCTTTATAAGTCTCACCAGACCGTTTAATGTTATGATAGCCCCACCACCAGTCATTTTTCCGGTTGTTACGACAATCGAGATACAGCAGGGTAAAATCATCACCGCCGTAGAAATGCATGAGCCCTTCCTTAGCGGCTAATCCGGCGGTCATGGCCTTGTCACCACTTTTTCCGGCACCGTGGAGAATAACACGCAACGGCACTTTTTTTTTACATCGACAGCAGGTACCACGTTGAAGTAATCACGCTGGTTATTTTCATATCCCCAATCGGGATGGCTGTCATGCTCATAACGCAGCACTTTTCGGCCTTCAATTGTTTTTTCTTCGATAAGGTCAACGTTACCCATGCCGAAAGAGACCGGGGCAGGTTTTGGTTTGTCAGGCAACGGGGTGACTACCCAGATATTACGGTAAACAACCGGATTGGTGTGGTCCTGGAGGAAGATGGGCCCCAGGGGATTGGTCAGTGGCGATGTTATTGGGGCCGATGTGGTGTAGTCCTTGGGCAATTCCAGGCCGTCGTCGTCGGGACTGCCGTGAACATAAACGCCGTTGAGTCTCACTTTAATTCGGGGCCAGGCAATACGTTTACCATCGGTATCGAATTTTGCGGCGGTAAAGTCAACATCATACGTTTGCCAGGCGAGCGGGGGCAGACACATGTTCAGTTTAGGCGGAGAGACCGAATAGATACCGCCGCATTCGTTGTCCCAGCCTTCAAGGGCAAAGGAATCGAGTACCTGGGTTTCCCAGCGGCCGCTGTGATAAACACCGCTGTTACCGCGTCCCTGCCCTCGGGCGGCGGGCATGTAAGGGGTGCGGAATTCCAGATGAAGTGAGTAGTCCGCAAACTGCTGCTTCGTGGTACAGCCGGTGGCCCTTAGATGACCATTTTCAACTTTTCCATTTATCCAGTGCTCTGCGGAGTTGCCGTCAAAGAGGACGACCGCACCTTTTGGCGGCTTGGCAGCCAGGGTAGGGCTCTTGCGTTCGATACGCGGGAGCTGGATTATATTTCCATCCTCAATGGTTAACAGAAACTTACCTTTTTGAATTATTCCGCTATATTTTGCGTTGGCCGGTTTTTTATCCTTACTGAAGGGTTTAAATGTAATCTTGTCGCCATCGCGTGTGCCCTTGAGCATGGTACGACCTTTACCGCGAACCCATCCGGTGCCCGGCAGGCCGCCTTCGAGAACGTAGGCGTCAAACTGACCGTCCCCGAGAGCCACAACCTGCACACCAAACGGGGAGTCGCATTTGGCACTGCATTTGGCGTTGCATTTGGCGCTGCATTTGGCACTGCATTTGGCACTGCATTTGGCACTGCATTTGGCACTGCATTTAGCGATGCCATATTCGCCCTGAATACAGAAATCCGGGTCTTCTTTTTTGGCAAGCTCGGGGTCGGTCCAGGGCTTGTGCTTGCCACTGGCGGCTTGCAACTGGTCAAGTGCCATTAATGCCGTAAATAAACTTACCAGAAAAACGATAGTTAGCTTACATTTTGTTGTTTTCAATGTCATTGTGATTGCTCCTTGTTGCCGAACAACGGACTTGGGAGGTCGTCTCCCGGCCGGGTTCGATTATTAATATTTCTTATTCAGCCGGGCACTCGGATGGGGGCCGGCATCTTTCCATTAAGCGGTAATGATTCGCCCAGGTCCTTTCGCATGGTTTCCAGCTGCGCTCGCAATTGTTTTTTCCTGGCCGCATACTTTGGATCGTCGATCAGGTTCTTAAGTTGATAGGGATCATTCTTCAAATCATACATCACCCAGTCGCCTGCGAAATGATAGGCATAGGTCCATTCCCGGGTGCGTATGCCGCGCCAGTCGGTTTTTGGCCCGCCGCCGGTATGAACATTAAACAGAAAAGCCGCATCGCGTTGGACCTGGGACTTACCAAGAAATGTTGCTGAATAATCCAGCCCCTGCACCTGCGGAGGAATGGCAATATCGCAAAGCCCCAGGAGGGTCGGCATAACATCCACCGACGAAACGATCCAGTCGCGACGCTGGCCCGCCTTGATCTTTCGAGGATAACGAAGGATGAACGGAATATTGATCGATTCTTCCCAGGGACGCTGTTTCAATCGATGCCCTTGCGAGCCGAGCATGTCGCCATGATCGGAGGTGAACACTACGATCGTATCTTCAGAGACACCCGCCTGCTTGAGGGCCTCATCAATACGTCCCATACAGATGTCCAGACTGGTCGTCATCGCGTAGTACTGAAGCAGGTTCGTTGTCTTACCGCCAGGCACGTTTGGCCGGGCGGTCAGCGTTTTGTCCTTATACATCTCCAGATATTTTTTAGGTGCGATGTACGGGTTGTGGGGCGGCCCAAACGACAGGTACAGGCAGAAGGGCACCTGCTTATTCTTCTTGATAAACTCAATGGCCAGGTCGGTTTGTACCTCCGGCTCCCAGCCCGGTATGCGAATGGATTCCGTGGAATCATTCACCCAGTATTCAGGCTTGGAATGCTGATGTGAGCAATTGCGAACCGCCCAGAAATCCCAGCCGCGCCGGCTCTTTGCGTCCACGGGATTACTGCGGTTTCCCGCTAAATGCCATTTACCGATGTAACCGGTGGTATAGCCCTGCTTCTTCATCAACTCGGAGATAAGCGTCTCGCTATCCGGCAGCCGGATATCGTTGTGAACGACGCCGGTCGTATGACTGTAGCGTCCGGTCATCAGATGGGCGCGGTCTGGCGTGCACACCGGCTGGCATGACACCGCATTGGTCACCAGCACCCCGTCACCGGCAAGTTTATCCAGATGGGGGGTGATCACCTGCGTGTTCCCCATGCAACCCATGGCATGCGCACGCATTTGATCGGCGAACACAAAGACGATATTGGGACGTTTGGCCGACGGGTGTGCCGCCAGCAGCTCGCTTCCCACAGCCGCCACAGGTATTGCCGCAGCCACCGTCCGGATAAATTGACGTCTATTCAATGTTTTCATGCCCATATCTTCGATGATCATATACTCCCAGAGTGTCATTTGATCGGACTACACATAACGTAAAGCATTAAATCGAAAAGACTTAGATGCCGCTGAAACGGGCCTGTTCAACTGAGGCAAGTCCACACCCCAGCCCAATGGGAGAACTCACTTCTCATCGCAATATACCATAATGGTTATCAGTTCTCAATAATCTTTTCCATAATGCGAACAGGGCCCAGGAGCCCGGATTCCTCGAGTTTCCAGTTTTGAACCTTTATATTTGTACGAGTTAGACGCTTGGCCTGGGGCAATTGTTCATCGCCGATCAAGCGGTTGCGCCATGAATTAACGACCATGACCTCCAGCTGATTTGTGCCACACTTGAGGGCGTCGGTAACCTCCAGCCTGAACGGCGGCCGCCAGAGAATACCCAGATCCATCCCGTTAAGCGTCACGCCGGCCATGCCGACGTCCTTAACCTGCCCCAGTTCAAGGGCAAGCGTCTTGCCGACCAGGTCACAGCCAACCGTAAAGGTTGTCCGGTACACCGCCTTGCCGGAATAATACTTGATGGCCGGGTTGCGATGACCGGCCCAGTCGGTGAGTGTATCAAAGCGGACCGGCTCGCCGGGGCCACCCCATTTTTC
>JAIPFO010000035.1 GCA_021736565.1 Phycisphaerae bacterium
AGAACCGCTCCGACATGATGCAGCCGATTAACCGACTTAATCGCCAGGTCGGTTATCTCCCGGATATGATTAAAGTGGGTCATCATGTAAATTTGCTTGCCGCCATCAACGCAGCTCTCGATCAGATCGCATAAGGTCGGGTCATCCAAAACCCGGTTGGGGTCGAAGGCCAGCATTTTGGTCCCCAGACGAATGATCTTAACATGATCAATTTTCATCAACGCATGGATGATCTTCTCCAGACGACCGGTACTAAGCGTCAGTGGGTCCCCGCCGGTAAGGAGAACGTTGGTAATTTCTTCATGCTGGGAAATATATTCAATGGCCGATGGAAGGTCTTGCAGAATGTCCCCATGTTTGCTAATGAAAACCCGCTTGCGAAAACAATACCGGCAGATCCCCCCGCAGACATTGCTGACCAGCAGGAGGGCGGTCGATTTATATTTATGCTCCAGCCCGGGAATGATCGTAAAGAAATGTTCCTGAGAAGGGTCAAAACTCCCCCAAACCTCTAACTCCTCCAAATCCGGCACAATTAGCCGACGGATCGGATCGTCAGGGTCATCCCAGTTGATCAGGGACAAATAATAATCATTGCTCCGAAAACGATATTGATCTGTAACTTTCTGGATGTCCGCTTTTTGGCTCTCAGAAATCGCTTTTATACTCTTTAAGTCGTTTAAATATTTTGTTTTTGTCATTGAATCACGCCTTTCACGCCAAAACAGCCCCCTGTCCCGGCCATAGTTTTATCTCATAATCAATTATAATCATCTGATTATAGAACATTTTTACAAAATCTCAAGAAAAAACTATTAAACAGGTAGGCCCAGTTTCGGCGGCTAAAATTACTCCGGCACGATCGGCCCCAAATCCGTAACCCCTGCAGGCACCACCAGCGGCGTTTTCGATTCTCGCACATATTGTACCTGCCCGGTTCCTGCGGAGTCCTTCGGCATACCCCATCGCCCAATCGCCCAGGCCGCGACCCGGCTGTCTTCAAACACCATCCCATCCCGACCTCGCAATGTCAATGCCGATAACAAATACTCACCGCTATGATCATCAAGCGTACCGGTGAACGCATCGAGCCCCTCATTGCACCCCACAAGCACGTCGCTATCCGTCAAGGCGCCAACAGTCAGCGATCCAACATGCCCGGATACCTCCCAGCGAACGCCATCAACCGCCCCAACGATCGATGCAGAAGCCAACGCCAGATCGTTTTTAGCCCCCTGGCCGCTCAATATCATGTCCGCCTGGAAATCACCGGCCAGGCCCGTTTTAGAATGCCCCTTTACCAACAACTTACCTACCCATGGCGTAACGATCCCGTCAGAAAAACCATCGCCGTCAAGCCACTCCGCCGCCATGATCGATTTCACGGGAAACGACGGACTACTTATGCTTAAATCCTTCACAGAATTAAACATCACCATCAGGGCCTCTTTGGAACTGGCCGAGACGCCGGAAATATCAATGAGATGCCCACCGGGGATATCACCCAAAACATCCTTCATTATTAACTTGAACAATGTCCCCTCGACCGTAATATCGCCACGCAGATCGATCATCCGCGCATTGATCATCTTAAGCGAACCGGCCGCCACATTAATATCACCAACGCTCGTGGCAATATCCCGGCCTTTGGCCGATATCACCAGCGAACTCTTCTCAGTCGTCTCATGCATATTAACCTCATGAAAACCAGAACCGCCGATAATCTCGCCCCATCCGCCACCAGAGACCATAAACCGCACAGGAACAGCTTCGGGGTCCAAAACCGTTAACTTGACATTTGTCCGACCCGGAAATTCACCAAACCGCCAGTATAAATCATAAGGACCCGCCACAACAACATTGCTGGTCTGACTGTCGTCGCTTTCCTCAATAACATTATTATCCTCATCAATATACGCCAGCAGATAATAACGCCCCGCCGGTATATCAGAGGGAATCGTCAGTTTACCCTTGACCGTTTTGGGCTTGTACTTAGGATTATCCCCCTCAACGATCAGCTTAATCTTTTGATTCGTCGCCTGGCCGATCAAAAAATCACTTCCATCAACATTCTGATTGGTCGAAAGATAAAAGTTCACCCCGATCTTTCCCTCGGCATCCAGGTTGCCCATATTGTCCACGGTAACCGCCACCGATCCCTTATCGCCCGGGACAAGCACCGTCGGCAACTTCACCTGGGTAAACGCACCCACCAGGTCGGGGCCATCCGGCACCGTCATCTCGTAGGCGCCCATATCCACCGCACTGCCTATAATACGACTGTCCCCTTTAATGTCCACCGAGACAATCCCTTCGATAGACAGGCTGTTCCCGCCATTGCGGCACGGTGACCCCAGACTCAATTCATAATCCCCCAATGCCCAGGTGTCATCCGCGGGGTCATCTACAGTGCCTTGACCCTCCCAGGCCCCCGGGGCGACAAAAAGCGGGTCGGCATCGATCACATAGCCCTGGGAGTATAATAACGCAGGCGACTCGACAAACACCGCCATATCGCCTTCGGACGGCACCTGTCCCAATACCCCTTCAATATCACTATCCGAAACATAGTGCTCCACCGCCGCCCCGCCGGTCAATGCCAGCTGGGCATACTGCCCCTCGCCATAAACCACGTTACCCCATACGATGGAGTTATAAATCTCAACCGGACCATTAAAGCTCGACAATCCCCCGCCATGACCCTCGCAGCGGTTTCCCGTCACCGTCGAATTGATCATCACCAATAAAGAATCCACCCCGCTGCTATAGACCCCTCCCCCATGACTGGCCGAATGATTGCCAGATATTAAACTATTGACCACAAACGGTGAACTGTCTTTGCAATAGAGGCCGCCGCCAACGTAGCTCACCGTGCGGTTCTGCACGATCAGACTGCTGCCGATCCACGGCTCACTCTCACTATCACAAAAAATACCACCCCCCGACCGATTCGCCACATTATCCTTAATAAAACACCCCACAATAATCGGATTACTCCCCAGGCAGGCGATCCCACCGCCATCAAAATCAATCGCCAGGTTATCCATAATAAAACACTGACTGATCGTCGGCGAACTGCCCTGATCACAAAAGAGCCCACCCCCCGAACCGGTAGTCGTATTAGCCCGGATAATACACTTCCGGATCGTCGGACTGCTGCCCTGGCAGTAAATGCCCGCACCGGAATTGGCATAGCCATTGGCAATCGTCAACCCCTCAAGAACCGAATCTGCCTCCTCACCACCATCAAATATCACACCGCGAACCGGGGATGACGCCTCCCCCTCGCAATCGATCACCGTAGCGGCCATCACATCCAGGTCATTGGGATTCGTACTGCGAACAGTGATCCCCTTACCATTAAAATGCAAATCACACTGACCCACACCACGATAAACCCCCGCCGCCAAAACAACCTCATCGCCATCCACACTGGCATCGATCGCCCCCTGAATCGTTGCAAACTCCCCGGGAACAAGTCGAACTGCCGAATAAGCCATATCAGGCAGCATGAAAAATGCCAGGACCGCCCATACTGTGGCCATGCTCAAAACAAATTCACGCTTCCTGGACCCTATCACGTTACGTTTCATAATATCCCTGCTTTCTATCTGTTGACGTCTGCACTTTTTCTGCCCTAACTCCTTGCTTAGCAGGGCATTATCGTGCTATTTAACGATTGGTTGACTCCGGGTAAGAACCCCAAAGCGGTAAAATAATCCACAATGCACTTGAACAGCATTGCGGCCATAATGCTTTTAATCTCACAAAATAAAAAATGACGAATCTACTCTATATAGGATGTAAACGTCAAAAGTCGCTATTGATGCGTTAAAATCTCAGTTGGACACCAGGGGCAACCCGCCAAAGGCGAACAGGTGTCATTTGATAGATATACTTCATTATTATCGGACATTACCATTTTTGAGTTGATAAATCCTCAATATTTTCCTACTCAACCCATAAAATATTTTGCCGAAAAAAGCATGATCCATCACGACGCGATAACCGTTCCAATTATCTTCTTGCAATCATCCTCAGCATATGATTTAATGCATCCGACTGACAGATTGCATTTATCACTTCTTAAACCGACCAACAGCGATCTGTTAGTTACTATATGGCTGACAGCCAATGCTTTGCTTTTCATTTTTGGTTGTCAGCCATTTTTTTTTATTCTCGGGAACCCCCAAGACCCCAATCGTCACCCCGGCGTCATATCCCGACAGATCGGGTTTCGAAACCCATTTCCCGCTGCTTGAGGGGCGATTTGAAATTGGAAAAACCATTTCGACCTGGCGGTCAAGAGTCCTTCCCACGTCAAAAAACTTTTGACGCCGGCCCCTGCGTTTTTTAATAGCAAATATCAAATGAACGGTATTGACCGGTTCCCGGCGATTGCTGTTGCTCGATCTTGCGGATAAATCCGCTCATTCGTTCGCCAAGGGCTTCCAGGAACATTTCAACCTCATCGGGTTGACCTTCTGCAATAACCTCCACCCGGCCGTCGGCGATGTTTCTTACCGTTCCGGTGACTTCGTAGTTCGCCGCGACCCGGGCCGTCGTATACCGAAACCCGACCCCCTGAACATGACCACTATAATACAGGGTCTTACGCATTAGATGCACTCCCACATCAAAAGCCATTATTCGGCCTTAAAATCGCCCTTTAAAATACAGTAAACAGGCTTCAAAAATTATGATGACACCAGCGTTTGACGAATATCCCTGACTATTTCGCCTCGGGCCGGGCCGGGGCCGACTTGCCGCCGCGGCTTTCTGTCCCCGCCAATAGCCGCTTTATATTCGTTCGATGACGCACGATCACCAGCAGGGCCATCAATCCACTAAAAACAAACAGCGGTACCAGCTCGCCAAAATGCCACGCCGGTATCCGCCAGGTTAACAGGGCCAATCCCACCGGAAACGCCACCGCCGCACCTATCGAGGCTAGCGACACATACCGCCAGGTCCCCCACATCGCGACCCACACCGCAAAGACCAATACGCCCGTCATCGTAAAATAAGGCCAGATCCCCAGTACGACGCCCAGCGAGGTGGCCACCCCCTTGCCGCCGGTGAATTTCAGATACACTGAAAACATATGACCCAACACACAACAGGCCGCCACCAGCAGCCAGGCCATCTGCCCGCTAAATAGCATGGGACTGCCCGGGGCAACCTCCAGGACCGTTCTTAAATAATGGCCGGCATACAAGGTCGGCAACAACCCCTTGCCCACATCGATAAAGAAACAGAGAATCCCCCATTGCCGCCCCAGCACGCGACCCACATTCGTCGCGCCTATATTCCCACTGCCATGCTCGCGGACATCCACACCATGGATTTTTCCAATAAGAAAACCAAAAGGGATCGCCCCGGTCAAATATCCCACCAGCGGCAATACCACAAAAGCATTAAATAGTGTATGTTGATCCATAAGTACTCTAATCCCTGTTTTTATTCAATTCGGTTTCCATCTCGTTGGCCTTGGGCAAATGGCCGCCAAAAATCGGCACAAGCGCACCGGGCAGCGAACAGAAACAGATCATCATGCGATTTAATAACGCCAAGGCAAGTGCCCTTTCAGTCGCCCCGGCCGGGTCAACCGGATCAATAGCCATACTAAATAAATACGTTATACATCCTTCAATAATCCCCAGTCCCCCCGGAACAGGAATTGCCGCACCGATCACCCAGATCACCGGCAAAATGGTCAGGCATTGAACGAACGTCACTTTATCAAAATGTAGCGCCTGGGTTAAAATCCAGATCGCGACAATCGACAACCCCTGGATTGTCGCCGTGAGCAACAGTGAAAGGACTATCGTGGTTTTATGCTGCCGATAGATGCGAATCGAACTGTCAATTTTTTTCAGTAAATCCGAAAAAGGTAATTTCTCCAATATGAGACTGATCAACAGCTTCTGACGTATCCGCTTGCTCAAAAATAGCACCGCCGCCAGAACCATCGCCCCTAAAGTCGCCCAGACCAGCCAGCGAATTTGAAATTGTTTATAAGCAATCTCTCGCCCGATAAAAAAACTGGCCACCGTGGCGACCATGATCATACCGATCAATCCGATCAGCCGGTCAACAAAGACCGTCACCACCGCAGAAACTCGATTTGTCTCATCGCTGTGACGGGTAATATACCATCCCTTTAAAAGGTCGCCTCCCACCGCACCGGGCATCATATTATTGTAAAATAAACCCAGGTAGGTCAGCTTTACCGCCTGGAAAAACGAGATGGACACACCATGAACTTTCAGCAGGATCATCCATCGACTCGCCAGTAACGTCTGGGCCATAAAATATAATACAACCGCCCCGATAACCATCGGCCAGTATATCCCGACAATGGCTTCTTTGAACCGATCCCAATCGGTTTTATAAACCAGAAATCCAATGGCAACAAAAGCGATCATGAGCCAAATGAAATTTTTTATTTGTTTTCGCATAAAGTAAATTCCCACGTCAAAAGCACACTTGCATTGTTCAAATCGCCCTTTTAGATGCGGGAAACGGGCTTCATATCCCGATCTATCGGGATATAACGCAGACGCCAAAATAGAGGGTTGCGTCAAAAGGCAATTCCGGTTCAAAATCAGCCGTTACGATAGGTCGGTTTTGCGGAAAGCTGAATCTATAGATCGTCGCGATGCTGCCACCCATAATAAATAAGGATGTAGCATTACAGCCCTCCCATTATAAGGAATTCTCTAAAAACAATCAAACATTGATTGATATCCCCACGTCAAAAGTCTATTTTGAAGCGATATATCATCTTTAAGATGCGATAAACAGGCTTCAAATCCCGAAACGCCGGGAATGACGCTGGCGTCTTGATTACGCATCATCCAGGTTGACATCAATTTGTAAATGAGTTATAATCTTGTTGATCTCACTATTCTGACTATTCTGGTGTAGTATGGCTGCTTGGATACCTGAACCTCATATCCCTATTTGGAGAATTGGACTATGCGTTTACTGGTAAAACGAGGTTTTTCGCTTATAAATGACTTGCACTTTACACAGGGACCGATTTATATCGGCCGGAAACCCAAATGCCAGGTCTTCCTGCCCGATCGGGCCGTGTCTCGCCAACATGCTGTCATTTATACCACACCCAACGGCAGTTGGATGATTCAGGACCTTGAATCGCCGAATAGAACAATGATCAATGGACGTCCGATAACAAAAATACCCCTCCAGGAAGGGGATGTCGTCAGCATTTCTGACTTCGCCATTGAGGTCCATTTTGAACCTGAAATCGCCTTTACCTCCAAAGACCAATCCCTCGATATGGGTGATACTATTACCAATGTACAGGTGAATATCCCTTCGATCTACCAGACCTCCCGTAATGAAAGCCATACCATTCATTTGACCGCCGAGCATATGCAAGATTTTTACCGCTTGAATGTCGCCCTGACAGCCAAAACCGACCAGGAAGAACTCCTCGAAGAACTAACCGCTATCCTCGTAAACCAGCTTAATGCTTACCATATCTGGGTCGGCTTGAGAGAAACCGCCTCAGGCCCCCTGACATGCTACTGTGGTAGGACCAAAAATGGGAGCCATATCGCCCTTGAGGGCCTGATCGGCAGAGACCTCATCAAGCAGTCGATCCAGAATGAAACCTACATTCTTTTGCCTTGCTTTTCTGACTATTTCAGTAAAGGCGATTCCAGTGCCACCGCCATTTCCGGTATAAAATCCGCCATGGCCACACCCATTGTCGCTCCGACCGGCATTTATGGCATTATTTATCTGGATAATTCCAGCGACCAGCAACCTTACAGCCATAAGGATCTTGATTTCCTGACTTTGGTGAGCACCCAGGTGGCCGCTTTAATTGAGCATATTGGGTAAATGAGAGGCGAACAATAGTTCATAACGGACTTTTCCTTGATTTTGTAAGGGAACAGAATAAATATCTTAAACATCTAAAAAACTCATAAGTACCTGCAAATAAGCAGTTTATATGTTTTTTATTTCAACCGCCCTGTAAATAAAACGACCGGAAAAACAACAGGCTTGCTACAGCAGGGGCTAATCGGTAAAATTTAGCGTTATACATCGAAGTTTCAGACAGACGCTGGCATTTATTTTTTGGCCATCGTGCAAGATCATAACGCGATACACACATACTTGACGTGAGTTATTGACTCACAAACTTGGAGCCAGAGTCCCTCTGGCCAGGATCGAGAGGATACAAACTGTGATATTAGATTCCTTGTTAGGCCTGTTTTCCCTGGATATGGGAATTGACCTGGGCACCTGTAACGTGCTGGTTTGTGTTCGAGGTGAGGGAATTGTCCTGAACGAACCCTCGGTCGTTGCTGTTAAAAAGGGAACCAACAGGGTCCTTCAAAATGGAAATGCTGTTGGACTGGTGGCCAAAGAGATGCTGGGAAAAACGCCTGGGTCCATTTCAGCCATTCGACCTCTCAAAGATGGTGTGATCAGTGATTTTGAGATCACCGAGGCCATGCTCAGCTATTTTATCCGAAAAGTGCACGGCCGCGGCGGACTCGGGCGGCCCCGGGTGGTTATTGCGGTGCCGTCAGGTATTACCGCTGTCGAAAAGCGGGCGGTACTCGATTCCGCTGAACGCGCCGGGGCTCGTAAGGTCTATCTCGTTCAGGAACCGATGGCCGCCGGGCTGGGCGCCGGGCTTCCTATTACCGAACCGACCGCCTCCATGATCGTCGATATCGGCGGCGGCACCACGGAAGTTGCCATCATGTCACTGGCAGACCTGAGCGTTCGGGAATCCGTACGCGTCGCCGGGGACGATATGGACGAGGCCATTATTGTCCACCTCAAACGAACCTATAACCTCTTGATCGGGGAGGCCCGGGCAGAAAAGATCAAGATCGAAGTCGGTTCCGCCGCGCCCCTGGATGAAGAACTCACCATGGAAATCGCCGGGCGGGACACCATCTCTGGCCTGCCGCGAAAGATTGTCATCACCAGCGAAGAAATTCGTGAATCACTCAAAGAACCCGTCTCGGCCATTATCGATGCGGTCACCCGAACCCTCGAACGGGCCGAACCGGAATTGGCCGCCGATCTGATCGACAATGGCATCTGCCTCGCCGGCGGCGGTGCACTGCTAAGACGCCTTGATACCGTCATTGGCAATGCCACCGGCCTGGATGTCCGAGTCGCAGACGACCCTCTCTCCTGTGTGGCACGCGGCACCAGCGTCTATCTCGAAAATCTGGAACTTTGGAAAGATACGCTCGAATCTGATGATACCAATTTCTAACTTCTTGATGCGAGGGGCAAGTAGAATTATCCCATGTCATGGCAGCACCACCGGAAACTCACGACCCGACAGATTTTTACCCTCCTGATGGCCGGTACGATCTTTTGCCTTATCATGCCACATCGCATGACCGCCCGTTTCGATAGCTTCGGGGCTCAGGCCATTTCACCTTTCACTAAATTCCTTCGCAACGTCGCATTACCCGCCCGGCAGACCCTGCGACAGCAAGGCCTCTCAACCCTGTCCCTCAAAGACATCCAAAACCTCCAGCAAGAATACGTATCACTCAAATACCAGAATGTCAACCTGCAGCAGGCCCTGAACCAAAAAAACAACCAGATCGACCAGCTCACGCACCTTAAACAGATCCACGGCATGGATCGGCTTCATTATGTCATGGCACGGGTCACCGGGTCAGATTCCGACAGTAAACACCAATCGCTCAAGCTCGACCAGGGCACGCACCAATTCATTCAGCCCGGCCAACTGGTCATTTGTCACACCCCCCCACAGTCCCCCTTAACCGCTGACCGAAATACAAACAACCAAATCTACTCCATGGCGGTCGTCGGCCGTATCAGCCAGGAAAACCTTGGCCCCAGAACGTCATGCATCCAACTGCTTAACGATCCAGGATTTTATATGCCCGTTGTTATCGTACCGGGGCCCAACCGAAACGAAAACTTCACCGCCCAGGGCTTCTTGCAGGGCCGGGGCCTCAAAGAAATGACCGCGCAATTTGAGGTCAAAAGAGTTCCCTCCACCTATAATATCGAACCGGGCGATGCCGTCCTCATTCATGCCCCCAATATCCTCCCGATCGATATGGTCGCTGGCATCATCAAAGATAGAACCTATGACGAAAAAACCGCCATCGAATGGAAAATCCAAAACATTCAACCAGCCCTGAACTTCAATGACCTCCAGGAAGTTTACGTGATCGTAAACCCTCAAACATCCGATAGCCCCAATAAAAACTGATACCTATATGAAATGGCTAAGCTTTATAATCCTCATCTTCATCGCCGTGATCCTTCAATGTGGCCTGGCAAACCCCCTTGGCCTCGGCCCCCAAAGAATCATGCCCGACCTGCTGCTGCTCACCGCCGTCATTCTCCTGCTGCACAGTACTGGCGATAAAGCACTGGTCGCCTGCTGGCTGGCCGGATTAGCCAAAGACCTTACCAGCCTGGCCCCGTTTGGCTGCTACGCCCTGGCGTTTGGCCTGATGGCCCTGCTCCTGACAAAAACACGGGCCCTGTTTTATGACGATCGACCCATAGCGCTCATGATATTCACGTTTGCCGCTACGGTCTTTACCGAAGAAGCCACCTTGTTTATCGGCATCCTCAAAGGTGATTTTCATTCCGACAGCACCCATATTCTCCTCCCGGTTATCCTGGCGACCGCACTATTAACCGCCATCCTGGCCCCTTATGCCCATTGGGTTCTCATGAAATTCGATAAATCACTGGGGCTGCAACGAAAGAAAGGCTATAGAAAATATTAACATCCAGCGACCACAATAACCCGCCGGCGGGCCCAGACCCAAGGGGCGCATAAAAAAAGAGATGTTTTAAAACATCTCTGAAGAAGTCGGGTCTGGATGTTATCGGGACATAAAAATTCCAACACACCTAATGATCAGCAAAAGATCGACACCAAAATACTTTGGATACGGGTATCTTAATTAGTTAAATGGAACACAAGTCGGCACCATCGCGGTGAGGTCTTCATGACGAACGGCCTTTAAATGCTCCAGATATTCCGTTAATTCCCCATCGCTGAACTGAGACAGAAACTCAATACTTGCCGTGGTGTTCAGTCTGTTTATTTCTTCAATGATTTCAAACTTGTTCATATGTGCTCCTCATGACAATTTAGGGTTAAAGTATTCTGCGTACTATTGTATCGACGGACATAATTGTTTTCTTTAGCCATTTTATTGCCTGAAGTCATCTCCCGCATCGCTGTCCGATAATAACCTTTTTCTTTCAATCCAGTCACCAATATTATTGGCATCTTATAAATAAGATCCCCACAGCGAAAATTATTTTTTGACGTCATAATCGCCCTTAACGATACGAAAAACAAGCTTCATGGACACTGAGGACCCCGTCGACAAATAAATTTTTACTTTTTTTTTAAATCCTACAACTTATTGCCCTGGCAATAAAAAAAGCGAGCCCTTATGCCAGAAACACCGCTGGAAAAAAATACCTATAACGCCCAGTTGAAGCGTAGCGACCCTAAGTTCAAACTCTGGCATTCCGTCGGCCTGATGCTCACCTATTGGTGCCCGGCAAAATGCACCTGTTGCTATCTCTTTTCCGGCCCCGATGCCCAGGATGCCCGGGCCGAAATGTCTGTCCAAATGGCACTGACCTGCTGGAGAAATGTCCGAAAACTCGCTGGCCACCGGGGGAAAGTTCACCTTACCGGTGGAGAACCTTTCGGGAATTATCAACGACTCAAAGAGATCCTCACCACCGCCCAGAATGAAGGCCTTCAGGGCCTTGAAAAAATCGAAACCAATGCCTACTGGTGTACCTCAAAGCAAATTATCCGGGACCGCCTGGAAGAACTCAACACCCTTGGGCTGACCGTGTTGCAGATAAGTACGGACATTTATCACCAGGAATATATTCCCATTGAACGCGTCAGACTTGCCGTGGAGGTTGCCACAGAGGTCCTCGGCCCCGACCGCGTCCAGGTCCGCTGGCGAGATTTCATGGAGGACCCCGTCGACCTGTCCAATAAAACAACCGCGCAAAAACATGACGCATATGCCGCAGAGCTTCAAAAACGTCCCGAACGCATCGTCGGCCGCGCCACCGAAGAATTAGCCGCCCTCTTACCCCAGAAAAAATGGCAAGAGCTAGCCCAGTTTAACTGTAAACGCGCTCTGCTGGGTGCCCGGCATGTCCATGTCGACGGCTTTGGCCATGTCTTCTCAGGAACCTGTGCCGGCATTATCCTCGGTAAAATCGACCTCCCCACATTCAGCCTGGAAGACTTATGGCTCTCATTTGACTACCAGGATCATCCCGTTTTTTCCATTCTCGCCGAAAAAGGCCCCGTAGGCCTTATCGCCTCTGCCACCGAGGCCGGTTATCACCCCCAAAAAAACTACGCCAATAAATGTCATCTTTGTTTCGATATTCGCCGATACTTACAACAGTGTAAGGATTCATCTGCCTTTTTAGGCCCGGGAATCTGTTATGGAAACTTAACAACGTGATCACACGTATATACTAAGGGCTATCCCTACAGATAAAAAACTGTTTTTTCGTACTGAAAACAGTTTCTGGGGTACCCAAAAGAATCCGTAGATGAATTTATGACACTGAAATCTGATTTTTATAGAATTTTTATAATTGAAACTTGACGAAATGAACAAACTCTGTAGAATCAGACCTTCTTTTTTGGGTACGCAATGAAATGAATAACAAATAGTTGGCGCAACGTCACTTTGCGATCAAACTTATTTTGACTCCCATGTCAAAAATTAATGGCTTCAAAAACTCTTAAGACCCTGGCGTCTTTTT
Source organism: Phycisphaerae bacterium (assembly GCA_021736565.1). Classification (GTDB taxonomy): domain Bacteria; phylum Planctomycetota; class Phycisphaerae; order Sedimentisphaerales; family SM23-30; genus JAIPFO01. The sequence continues at coordinate 12,826 of JAIPFO010000035.1, forward strand.
TAGGATATTGCAAATAATATGGCCGAAACGAATGTTGACACAATCTTAGGAAAACTGGTCGTAGAGAGTCATCTCTGCACCGATACCGAAGTCGATGAATGCTTCGAATTAATGAAGGATCTTGCCAAAAAAGAGAATCCTCGTTCTCTGGCCGAGGTCCTCGTTAACCAGAGGTATATTACCCAAAGCCAGCTCAAACGCACCAAAACGATCATTGATGATTCGCGGCCGACCCAACGGATCCCAGGATTTCAAATCCTCGAAAAACTGGGCGCCGGGGCGATGGCAACCGTATTTAAGGCCAAGCAAATCTCCCTGGACCGCATGGTGGCGATCAAAGTCCTCCCCAAACGGTTGAGTGAAAATCCCGAATATGTCGAGCGATTTTACAAAGAAGGACGCGCCGCGGCAAAATTGAACCATCCCAACATCGTTCAGGCGATCGATGTGGGCGAAGCCGGCGGCTACCACTACTTTGTCATGGAGTATGTCAAAGGGAAGATCGTCTATGACGACCTGGTCGGTGGCGTTCCCTATAAAGAAGATCAAGCCCTGGACATTATTATCCAGATCAGTGAAGCCCTGGAACATGCTCATAGCAAGGGCCTGGTCCATCGCGATGTTAAACCCAAAAACGTGATGATCACAGAAGATGGGGTCGCCAAACTGGCCGATATGGGGCTGGCACGTGAAGTGGCTGATGAAGAAGCCGCCCAAAGTGAAGCCGGCCGGGCCTATGGCACCCCTTACTATATCGCCCCGGAACAGATCCGCGGCGAAGTCGATATCGATTATCGCGTGGATATCTATTCCCTCGGCGCGATGCTCTATCATATGGTCACCGGCAAAGTCCCCTTTGAAGCGCCCACCCCCTCTGCGGTCATGCACAAACATCTTAAAGAACCCCTGATCCCGCCAGACCACCTCAATAGCGAGTTGAGCCTGGGGCTCGCCGAGGTCATCGAAGTGATGATGGCTAAAAATCGAGAAGACCGCTACCAAAGCATTAAGCTGCTGCTGGATGACCTTCGAGCCATCAAAAACGGCGAACCGCCATTCCATGCCCGGCATAAATTCGATCCGAGCGTCCTGGGAGACCTCGAAAAGGGAACACACAGCGACGATGAAGAACTCGAAAATGCCCTGGAAGACAGCGGTCAGCAACTGGGCCTCAAAATGGCCGTCATCCTCCTCTCCGGAATGCTCGTTGTGGCCGTCCTGATCATTATCATGCTGGCCATCAAACAAAATTGATCCACCTGCCAGGCGTCTCTGCCCAAGGGACAAGCATGGCAGCCTCTACTTTTTCACTCCCCCGGTGAATCGTCCTGCCCCTCAAGGCTATACGCATCCAATTGCAATTTCCCCGACTCCTTCACCCGCTCCGGCTGATCAAAATAATCCACAACCTGCCCCGCCACCCTTTCGGCCGTTAAATCCCCATCGTCCCGAATGAATAAACCGTCCTTCCGCTTATCCTTATACAGCAAATGCGTCACCCAGGCCAATAGCTGCTCCTGCTCTTCATCCAGACTCAATGCCCCCGTCTGTAGCCATGCCAGGTTCAAATGGTCCAACACACCCCGGCATCCCTCAACCGCCCCCGCCAACCGCATCGGCTCAACCTGAACCACCCACCCGGGGCCAATGACAAACGGGATCACAGTCGCCTCTCTCCGCTTCTTCACTTTGCCAACCCGTTCCGTTTCCTGCCCCTCGCCCGCCTCCGTCTGATCATTCGTCTCACCCGCCTCCTTTTTATTATTCACCTCGCCCGCCGCCGCCGAATTCTCATCCGGCTCCACCTTCACCATCGGCCCCCGTTCAAATGCCAGGACCGAAAACTTCTCCATCGCCCCAACCCAGCGATACGCATGACCGCCCAGCTTTTCCATTTCCTTCATCTGTCGATGCACCCCCTGGGCCTTCTCAAATTCCAACGCCGCCGAATGCGATTGCATCACATGACGCATCCTCTCAACCGCCAATTGCCAGCCCCCATCTAAAACACCCATGACCTCCCCGATAACCGCCTTATACTGCTTGGCCGATACCGTCCCATCGCACACCGGCACACACTGCCCCATCTGCGCGTAAGAACACCCCTTACCATGGGGCGCCTGGGCCAAAATCTGCGGACACCGGCACAACTTAAACACCGATTGCAAGATCTCCAAATATCCATCCACCGACTTACCCGTGAAAAACGGCCCCCAATACCGCCCGCCATCGGCCTCAACCCGGCGAACTTTCGAAAAACAAGGATACGCATCCCCCGGGGCCACCCGTAAAAACCAAACATCCAGCCGCGGAAAAAACTCACCAAAACGATCCGGGTAAACCGCCCGCGCTATCTGAAAATAATGATATTTCGTCTCAAACGGACTATAACATCGCCGATACCAGATTTTCCGCACGATGGGCCGTAACGCCGTCCGCTTGCTCTTGGCACCCGCCTGGTCCTCAGCCAGCCGCCGCCGTACCAGCAACCGCACATTCGCCCCAAACAGCAACAAAACCGGCCGATCATCCGCCGCACCCAGCAAACAAACCCCAGGCCCACCGGGCAACGCCCGGGTAACCTCTCCCAGGTCACACCCCGGCAAGATCTCAACCCCCCCCTCAAATAATTCATCATACATCATCACAATATCTTACATGATGAGCCGCCCGATTCATACTATAATATACATATATTTAATATCATTGTGAATACGGACTCGTACGTTAAAAATCAATCTTTGTATTAAAATAAAGTTTTTAAAATCTGGGGAATGTGCATCACATCCCGATCTATCAGGATGTGACGCTGGCGTCTTTCTTGATTATTTCTTCTTCTTATTTTCTTTAATTTTTTTCTGTTCCTTTTCAATTTTCTTAATGCTGTCATCCGGTACAGGTAAATCTTCAGGCATCGTTCCGCCAAGTTCCGTAATAGTTTTGCGCACTTTACTGCCTACCTCATAATGAGTTGTATTAGCTTGATGTTTACTTTGGATACCTTCCCTGCGAAGCTTTTCTTCGGTTTGTGTTGCCCGAAAGAGATTGGCAGCTAATTCAGTGCTACCCATATAGTCAAGTATTTTCTGGCTTTTCTTCAGATGCTTATGCTTATGGATACTCTTTGCATCCATTCCACCATAAAGCCCTTTATAGCCATGGTTCTGAAATACTGCAAAATCCAGGTTAGTTTCAACTCCAGCTTTCTGAGCAGTTTCCACTAACTGCTTATTATGTTCTTTTAATTCGTTGCGCAGCAATAACCGTTTTTCTTCTTCCTGAAGCTTTCCAAAAGTCTCATCGTCGGCCAGCTCTTGCCTTCGGGTCTGAATCGCAAAATAAGTTTGGCCATATGCAATTATTGGCTTTGTCGGGTCACCATTTTGAACGATAAGATAGCAAGCGTACCGCGAAAGCTCAAAATCCTTAATTTCACGTTTTGCACCCG